>DASUIL010000050.1:0-7304 GCA_036273075.1 Fluviicoccus sp.
CCTGCACACCCAGGATATCCGCCGCTGGCTGGGCACGGCGTTCCAGCCGGGCTTCTTCCCCAACGCCAGGCTGCTGGTGCATCGTCAGGAATGGATTTCCACCGGCGCGCTGCTGCCCTGCCAGGCGGACTGGTACTGCCCGAACGGCATCAACGGTGTGAGCGAGGACCGGGTGGTGACTTTTGACGGCAGCGTGCAGCTGGGTCAGGGCGTGGCGCTGCTGCACACGCCGGGGCATACCGAGGGCAACCATTCGCTGGCGGCGCGGGTGCGCGACGGCATCCGCGTCACCTCGGAAAACGGCATCGGCGCGGACGCCTACGAGCCGAAGAACTCGCGGATCAACGCCGTGCGCCGCTATGCGCAGGCGACGGGTGTGGAAGTGATTCTGAACGGCAACACGCTGGAAGGCAGCAACGACCAGTACATCTCGATGGTGCTGGAAAAGACCGTGGCCGGGCCGTCGGCGAATCCGGAGTTTCCGAACTGCGCCTCGTCCAGCGAGTCGACGCCCTACTGGCTGATGCCGGGGCAGGAAAGCAGCCACCTGATCGGGGAAGCCGAATTCGGGCAGGCGGTGCGCTAGGCAAGACCGGCCGCCGGGGCCTGACGCTCCGGCGGCGGTTCAGCGGTGGGCGATGATCGAGCGGCCTTCGCTGTCGGTCAGGGCCAGCTCGCCGGTGTCGAGGATTTCGATGCTTTCCGCATCCTGCAAGACTTCCAGGAACAGTTCTTCCTGCGCCATGACCGCGTCGGGGCAGGTCATCATCGTCGCGGCGGTGTCGCCGACCTCCAGCTTGTCACCGTCAATCCGGTAGGTGGTGGAGAAGCTGTTGCAGCCCGCCTGGCCGGACAGCGAACCGTCAGCGCGGAAACGCAGGCTGAGGCGCGTGTAGTCCAGCCGGTCGTCATCGACCGTATCCACCGTCCATTCATCACCCAGCAGCGGCTTGACCGCAGCATCGGCGGCCGTAGTCAGGCATTCCGGCAACACCTCGTTGCGCAGGGTGATGCGGGCCTGGTCATCCTTGAACCAGACTTCGGTCGCCGGCGTGTCAACGCCCAGATAACGGCCGCCGAAGGTGCTCCGCGCCGGGCGCAGCTCGATCTTTTCATCACCCAGCTGCAGGCGGATATGGTCCTGCCTGCCCTCGCGCTCGGTGGCCACGCGCGCGGGCTGGCCGCCGCAGTCCAGGGACGAAGACAGGGCCTCGGACTGAAAGGCGTGCAGTTTCACGGTGCCGGTTTCCGTCACCGCCCGGCCGGAAGAGACATCCACCGGATCACCGATCCACAGCGTCCGTCCCCGGTGCTCGATGGCGGTGCGCAGTGTGTAGTCCGCACCCGGTTTCATGTTGGCGAACGGGACTTGCAGGAAGAAGGAAACCGGGACCTGGACGCCGTCCAGCGGCCGGCGCTGCTCGGCCAGGATCTTTCCGTCGGTCGGGGAAAGCAGCGTGACCACGGCGACGCTGTCCGGCGGCAGGGCGATCCGGGCCTGGTAGGTCATGTCGCCGCTGATGATGGCCATGGGCGTCTGCGGTCCGAAACCGCCGCCTGCAAAGGTGGCGCAGCCGTTCAGGGCGACGGCGGCCGCCAGCAGGGCGGCCAGGCGGGCGGTCTGAAATCCGGTCATGGTGAAACTCCTAAAGCAAAAACGTTTGGCGCGTGTTCCTGGCGACAAGGGTATCATGCGCACGCCGCCAGTGAATGCCGCCACCTTCACAAACGGAAGGAGACGGCGCGCATGATACCGCTACTCGTGCCGCAGCGCCTCTATCGGATCCAGCCGCGCCGCCCTTCGCGCCGGAAAATACCCGAAAATCACGCCGATCGCCGCTGAAAACACGAAGGACAGCACATTGATCTGCAGGTTGAACAGGTAGGGCACTTCCATCGCCGAAGCCAGCGCCATGGATGCCCCGGTGGCCAGCACGATGCCCACCACCCCGCCCAGCGACGACAGCACCGCCGCCTCGATCAGGAACTGCAGCAGCACCTCGCGCTCCAGCGCGCCGATCGCCAGGCGGATGCCGATTTCCCGTGTTCGTTCGGTGACCGACACCAGCATGATGTTCATGATGCCGATGCCGCCGACCAGCAGGCTGACCGCCGCCACCGCGCCCAGCAGCGTCGTCATCAGCCGGATGGTGCCGGACAGCGTCTCGGCGATCTGCTTGGTGTCGATGACATTGAAGTTGTCTTCCTCGCTTTCGGCCAGCTTGCGGCGCTCGCGCATCAGCGACTTCACCCGCGCCGTTACCTGTTCCATCGAGGCGCCGTCCTTTACCGAGATCAGGATGGTGCCGACATCCTGGTTGCCGGTCAGCCGCCGCTGCACGGTATGCAGCGGCATCAGCACCACGTCGTCCTGGTCCATGCCCATCGACGACTGCCCTTTCGAACCGAGCAGGCCGATGATGTCGCAGGAGAACTGCTTGACGCGGATGCGGCCGCCGACCGGGTTCTGCGTTCCGAACAGTTCGCGGCGCACGGTTTCACCGATCACGCAGACATTCTTGCCGGCGCGCTCCTCGCTGTCGGTGAAGATGCGGCCGTCCACCAGCGTCCAGTTGCCGGTTCGCAGCCAGGCGGCGGTGCTGCCGGTGATCGAGGTCGACCAGTTGCGGTTGGCATAGACCACGGTCACGCCGCGGCTGAGGGTCGGGGCGACCGCGTTCAGCGAGCCGACCTGCGCCTCGATGGCGCGGGCGTCGTCCAGCTTGAAGCGCGGCGCACCGGCCGAATCACGCCCGGGACTCATGCGCTGGCCGGGGCGCACCATCAGCAGGTTGCTGCCCAGGCTGGAAATCTGGTCGGAGACGGCCTGCGTCGCGCCGTTGCCCAGCGTCACCATGGTGATCACCGCCGACACGCCGATGACGATACCGAGGATGGTGAGGAAGGAGCGCAACAGGTTGCGCCGGATCTCGCGCAGCGCGAGCAGCAGGGTATTCCACCACATCAGGCGGGTCCTCCGTTGCGTTCATCACTGGCCACCACGCCGTCGACAAAATGGATGATGCGGTCGGCGTAGGCGGCCATGTCCGGCTCGTGCGTCACCATCAGGATGGTGATGCCCTGCTCCTTGTTGAGGGCGCGGATCAGTTCCATGATTTCCTTGCCACGCTGGGTATCGAGGTTGCCGGTGGGTTCGTCCGCCAGCAGCACCGTCGGCCGGGTGACAATAGCGCGGGCGATAGCGACGCGCTGCTGCTGGCCGCCGGACAGCTCGGCCGGGGTATGGTCCTCACGTTCCGCCAGCCCCACCGAAGCCAGTGCCGCGCGCGCGGCGGCATGGCGATCGGTCTTGCTCTCGCCCCGGTACAGCAGCGGCAGTTCCACGTTTTCCAGAGCGGTGGTGCGCGACAACAGGTTGAAGCCCTGGAAGACGAATCCGAGGTAACTGCGGCGCAACCGGGCGCGCTGGTCGCGGTCGAGCCGCTCGACGTGCATACCGCGAAACAGGTATTCGCCGCTGGTCGGGGTGTCCAGGCAGCCGAGGATGTTCATGGCGGTGGACTTGCCGGAACCGCTGGGCCCCATCACCGCCACGAACTCCCCGGCCATGATGCGCAGGTTGACGCCGCGCAGCGCCTGGAAGGCGGCCTGCCCCTGGCCGTACGTCTTGGTGATGTTGCGCAGCTCGATCAGCGCCTCACCGGCGGACTCGTTCATTTCTTCGCGCTCACGCTGTCCACGATCACCGCCATGCCTTCCTTCAGCCCGCCGCCGGTAATCTCGGTCAGCTGGCCGTTGGTGGCGCCGGTCTTGACTTCCACGGCGGCGGGCTTGCCGTCCGCACCCTGCACCCAGACCTTGGGAATGCCGTTCTTGCCCGGCGTGCGCGGCTTGCGGCCGCCGGTGGTCGGCGGCTTCGGCATCAGGCGGCTGACAAAGCTGGCTTCCGCCGCCTTCTCGGCGCTGGTGTCGGGAGTGAACCGCAGCGCCGCATTCGGGATCAGCAGCACGCCCTTGCGCTCGTTGGTGATGATCTCGGCGGTGGCGGTCATGCCGGGGCGCAGGCTGAGGTCGTCATTGGTGACATGGAGGATGGTCTTGTACGAGACCACGCCGTCCTTGGTCTGCGAGCCGAGGCCAACCCGGACGATCTGCGCCGGGAACTCGCGGTTGGACCAGGCGTCGACCGTGAAGCGGGCGTTCTGCCCTTCACGGACCTGACCGATGTCGGCCTCGTCCACATCCACCTGCAATTCCATTTGCGAGAGGTCTTCGGCCAGCGAGAACAGCACCGGCGCCTGCAGCGAAGCGGCAACGGTCTGGCCGGGCTCGATCTTGCGCGCCAGCACCACGCCATCGATCGGCGAGCGGATGGTGGCCTTGCCGAGATTGGTTTCGTCGGAACTGACCTGCGCCTTCGCCTCGGTGACGCTGGCGCGGGCGCTGGCCAGGTCGGCGTCGGCGCGCTTGGCGGCAGCCTCGGCGGCGGCCAGCTCGGCCTTGGCGGGCACCTTGCCGCCGCTCAGGCGGCTGACTTCCTGCAAGCGGGCAAGATTGGCGCTGGCCTCCGCCTGCGTCGCTTCCGCCTGCAACACCCGCGCCTCCGCCGAGGCCAGCGCCGCCCGCGAACGGGTGATCTGGTCGCGCAGCTTGGCGGTGTCCAGCATCGCCAGCACCTGCCCCTTGCGGATGCGGGCGTTGTCATCGACCAGGACGCTGTCGACGGTACCGGACATTTCGCTGCCGACATCCACCTGGTTGATCGGCTGCAGGTTGCCGGTGGCGGAGACGGTCACGGTCAGGTCGCCGCGCGACACCGGCTCGGTGTCATAGCTGACCTTGGCGGCGTCGGAGGTCGACCACGGCTGCCACAGCATCAGGCCGACCGCCGCCATCACGGCCGCCATCACCCACCACAGGCGTTTTTTCCCGCCGCCGTTGGGGCCAAGCACAGCTTGCAGGGAATCCGGGGAAGAAGAATTGGCGGTCATGACGGGTTTCCGGAAACAGGAGTGGGGGTAGGCGCGGGCGCGGACCAGCCGCCGCCCAGCGCCTTGTAGAGTTGCACCAGCGCCAGCACGAGGTCGGCCTCGGTGCTCTGGCGGCTGTCTTCAAGGCTGAGGCGGCTGCGCTCGGTGTCGAGCACGGTCTGGTAGTCGGTAATGCCCGCCTGATAGCGCTGGCGGGCCAGCCCGGCGGCGTTGACGGCGGCTTTCGCCCCGGCGGTCAGCGCCGTCAGCCGCTGCTGCTGCGCCGAGAGGTTGGCGAGGGCGTTTTCCACGTCCTCCAGCGCCGTCAGCACGGTGGAGCGGTAGGCGGCCAGCGCCTGGTCCTGCACCGCTGACTGGATAACGACCTGCTGCTTCAGGCGGCCGCCGTCAAGCAGCGGCGTGGTGATGCCCGCCAGCAGGGAACGGTTAAGCGCACCGCTGTCGCCGAGACCGCTCAAGGTCAGCGCCTCCAGCCCGAGGGAACCGGACAGGCGGAATGAGGGATAGCGGTTGGCGGCGGCGACACCGCTGCGCGCGGTCTCGGCAGCCAGCTTGCGTTCGGCGGCCTGCACATCCGGACGCTGGCGCAGGGTATCGGCGGGAATGCCGATCACCAGCCCGGCGGGCAGCGACGGCAAGGGCGCGGCGGCGGACAGGCGGTCGTGCAGCGCACCGGGCGCCTGCCCGGTCAGGATGGCCAGCCGGTTTTCGGCGGCGGCCAGGCTGCTCTCAAGCGCCGGGATCTGGGCGCGGGTCTGTTCCAGCGCAGCCGCCGCCTGCTCAACCGCCAGCTCGCTGGTCAGCCCGGCTTGCGCGCGCCAGCCGGTCAGGTCGCGGGTTTCTTGCTGGCTGGCCAGGTTGCGGCGGGTGATTTCCAGGCGCGCCTGCAGGGAGCGCAGCTGCACATAATTGCGCGCCACCTCGGCCGCCAGCGACACCTGCGCCTGCGCCAGACTGGCGGCGCTGCCCTCGGCATCGGCGGCGGCGGCATTCACGGCGGCGCGCCGCCCGCCGAACACATCCGGTTCCCAGGCGGCGTCAAAACCGGCCTGATACTGATCGCGGGCGGTGTTGTTGCCGGTCTGGCTGCTGGCGGCGGACGCGGAAGCGGTCACTGTCGGCAGGCGGCCCGCCTCGGCCACGCCCTGCCGGGCGCGGGAGGCGCGCAGCGCGGCGCGGGCGCTGTCGAGGTCAGGGTTGTGTTGCAACGCTTCCCCGACCAGCGCGGTCAGGCGGTCATCGCCCAGCTTGCGCCACCATTGCGACAGGTCGTCGGGCGTCACCTTCTCATCGGGACTCTTGCCGCGCCAGGAGACGGGCACGCCCAGCTCGGACGGTGTCGGCGGCTGGTAGACCGGGCCGACCGCGCAACCGGCCAGCAACAGCATCAGGCCTGCCGCACCGGCGCGGACCGGAGTGGAATGCATCATCGGATTACCTCGTGCCGGCAGGGAAACCGGCGGGAGCGTCACAGGAATGTACCGGAGAGTACAGATTCCCCGCGAACAGGGTCAATGCCGCAAACGTCAGCCGGATTGTGGCTTTTTGTAGCAGCATGCGGAAACGCCGACTATACCCTGAAAAATACAAGGTTATTCTTGCCAATATACCCCATAGGGTATAGCCTGAAGGATATAACAACGGACACGAGGGTTGGGTCATGACACATATCGTCATCATCGGCGCGGGACTGGGCGGCATGGCCGGGGCTTATGAACTGCGCGACACGCTGGGCAAGGAGGCGCGCATCACCGTCATCAACGAACGCGACACGTACCAGTTCGTGCCCTCCAACCCGTGGATCGGCGTCGGCTGGCGCAAGCGCCCCGACACCAGCTTCCCCGCCGCGCCCTATCTGGCCAAGAAGAAAATCGACTTCATCGCCCGGCGCGTCGACCGCATCGACCCCGCCGCCAACACCGTGCAGCTGGCCGACGGCCAGACCGTCGCCTACGACTACCTGGTGATCGCCACCGGCCCCAAGCTGTCCTTTGACGAAGTGCCGGGCGCGGGGCCGCATGGCGGACACACCCAGTCGGTGTGCACGCTGGACCACGCCGAGACCTCCTACGGCGACTACCAGAAGCTATTGCAGAATCCAGGCCCGGTGATTGTCGGCGCGATGCCGGGTGCCAGCTGCTTCGGCCCCGCCTACGAATACGCCTTCATCCTCGAAACCGCGCTGCGCCGCGCCAGGGTGCGCGACCGCGTGCCGATGACCTATGTCAGCAGCGAACCCTATATCGGCCATCTCGGCCTGGGCGGCGTCGGCGACTCGAAGTCGATGCTGGAATCGGAACTGCGCAACCGCCACATCAAGTGGATCACCAACGCCAGGGTGACCAAGGTGGA
>DASUIL010000051.1:0-2828 GCA_036273075.1 Fluviicoccus sp.
GATGTACAGGTGCAGGATGTTGTTGCGGAAGTAGGTCAGGAACACCGCCTGGTTATCGGCGACGCAGACCAGATCGCCCAGCGGATGCTTGACGCGCTGGATCGCCTTCAGCTGCACCCCGTAGGAGACAATGTTGACCGGCGCCATGTGCGTGACTTCGATCTTCTTGCTGTAGGGCAGGCGCAGCGCCAGTTGCTGATACAGCTCCAGTTGTCGCACCAGCACATCTTCATCAATGGCGTGGTTGGGCGTCGACAGCAGCACCAGGCTCAACAGCGTGATCGGGTTGATCACGGCGGTGCTGTTGATGTGGGTGTTGATCTGGTTCGCCAGCTTGCTGACGCTGCGGTTGACCCACGGCAGCTTGGCGTCGACATCCCATTGCTGTTTCTTCCAGCCGGGATTTTCCTGCTCCATGATGTCGTCCAGCAGGATCGGCTCGCCGAAGCTGAGGTGAACCTTGCCGAAGATCTTTTCGATCTTGCGCGCGGCCATGACGACGGATGCCAGTGACTCCTTCTGCTTGGCCTTGCCGCGCAGTTCGCCGATATAGGTGCTGCCTTCCATCAACCGTTCGTAGCCGATATAGGTCGGGATGAAGGCGATGGGGCGGGAGCTGTCGCGCATGTAGCTTTTCACCGTCATCGCCAGCATGCCGCCCTTGGGCGGCAGCAGCCGGCCGGTGCGGGAACGGCCGCCTTCGATGAAGTACTCGATGGGGAAGCCCTTGGTGGTGATCAGGTGCAGGTATTCGGTGAAAACAGCGGCATAGAGGTTGTTGCCCTTGAACGAACGGCGCAGGAAGAAAGCGCCGCCGCGCCGCAGGATCGGTCCGACCACCGGGATGTTGAGGTTGGCCCCGGCGGCGATGTGCGGCGGCATCAGGCCGCGGTCATGGATGACGTAGGACAGCAGCAGGTAGTCGATGTGGCTGCGGTGGCAGGGCGTGTAGATGATTTCGTAATCGGAAGCCATTTTCGTGACTTCCTCGAAATGATGCACCTCGACACCGTCATAGAGGCGCGTCCACAGCCAGTTCAGCAGCAGCGACAGCGAGCGGATGACCGGGTAGGCGTAGTCGGCGGCGATTTCGTTGACGTATTCGCGGGCCTTTTCCTCGATCGCTTCCGGCGGCAACTGCTTTTCCACCGACTCCTCGTGGATGGCGGTGCGCACGGCGCCGGACTGCAGGATGGAGTTCATCAGCGTGCGGCGGTGGGACAGGTCGGGACCGATGGCCATTTCGCGCTGACGGCGGAAGTGCACGCGCAGCACGCGGGCAATCTTGCGCAGGGCCAGTGACTCGCTCATGTCGTCGGTCATCAGGCTTCGCACCAGCAGCGGACTGCCGAATTTGACCAAGGTCGACTTGCCGTTCAGCACCACGGTGGCCAGCTGCTTGATGGCGCCCGGCGACGACCACGAGTCCGAGAACAGGATCTTGAAGAGCGACTCTTCCTTGTCCGGTGAACGACCCCAGAGGATGGTCACCGGAACCAACTGCACATCCAGTTCCGGATTCTGGCGCACGGCCTCCACCAGCCGCACGAAACGGTCGGCGTACTCGAAGCGGTTCTTGGCGGCGGACTGGCTGGACGCTTCCTGGGTCAGATAGAAGAAGGACTGGTCTTCACGGAAGAGGTGGGTGTCCATCGGCTTGAGCGCGCGCGGCAGGCCCAGCTGCTGGGTTTCACGATCCACCAGCAGCGCGTTCGACAGCGAGGGCGATTGCAGCACATAGCACACCGGCTTGTTGGGATCGAGTTTCAGATCCGCCAGGTTTTCAGTGTGGACATCGGGGCTTACCCAGGAATCGAGCGCCTTGCGGGAGGCGGCGACGAAGAGACGGTCAAGACCAAACCAGTTTGCCATAATCAATCAGTCAATGATGCACGGTACGCAGGATTGCTGGCGGGAAACGCTATCAGCTTTTTCACTTGTTTGACATGAATTCATGCCCAATGCTGTTAAAGTTGATTTCCAAACGGGGCAAAAACAGCCAGTCCAGCTGGCAAGGCGATCCTTATGGGTGTGGTGAACTGCGCGGCGTACAGTCGCAAGAGCGGCAAGCGCGTCGCGGAAATGCCGATCGACCAGGTCAGCGAAACACTGGCGGCGGACAGCGACAATTTCGTCTGGGTGGGCCTGCACGAGCCCGATGCCGCCCTGATGAAGCTGGTGCAGGAGGAATTCGGCCTGCACGACCTGGCGGTGGAAGACGCCTCGCGCCAGTACCAGCGGCCCAAGCTGGAAGTCTACGGCGATTCGCTGTTCGTGGTGGTGCGCACGGCGCGACTGGAACAGGACGACATCTGCTTCGGCATTACCTACATCTTTCTGGGCGCGCGCTACATCCTCACCATCCGCCAGGGCGCGTCCCTCAGCTATTCCTCGGTGCGCCACCAGTGCGAGCACAACAACCGCCTGATGCGACACGGCCCCGGCTATGTGCTGCACGCCTTGCTCGACTTCGTGGTCGACAATTATTTTCCGGTGGCGGACGACATGGGCGCGCACCTGCACGCCATCGAAAATGAAATCTTCGCCGAGAGCTTCAAAAAGCCGACCATCCGCCACCTGTACGATCTGAAAACTGACATGGTGAAGCTGCGGCTGGCGGTGACGCCGTTACAGGACATCAGCAGCTACCTGCTGAACCATCCGGATGAGAAGCTGATTCCCCGGGCCATCCTGCCGTATTACCGTGATATCCACGACCATGTGTTGCGCATCCTGGATGCAATCGATGCCCAGAGCGAAATGCTGAAGGTGGCGATGGACGTGAACATGGCGTTGGTCACGGTGGGACAGAACGAGATCGTCAAGCG
>DASUIL010000052.1:0-8883 GCA_036273075.1 Fluviicoccus sp.
GCTCACGCCGCCCAGGCGTTACCTGGCACTTTGCCCTGCGAAGCCCGGACTTTCCTCCCCCTGCTTGCGCAGGCAGCGACCGTCCAGCCGGCTCGGACGCGCAGGATAGCAGGAACCCCGATAATGGCAAGCCGTTTTACCCGCTCCAGCTCCTAATCAGACGGATTGCCGGCCTGCAAGGTCAGCGCCAGATCATAGAGTTCATTCTTGCGGCGGCCGGTCAGCTCCGCCGCAAGTTGTGCGGCCTTTTTCACCGGCAGGTAAGCCAGCAGCCGCTGCAGCAAAAGCTCGGTTTCGGCATCCCCGGGATTCCGGGCGGATTCAGGGGCTCCCTCCACGACCAGTACGATTTCGCCCCGCTGCTGGTTGGCATCCGCATTTACCCATTGCGACAGCTCGACGGCAGGCAGTTGGCGCACCGTCTCGAAGGTCTTGGTGAGCTCCCTCCCCAAGGTAATCCTTCGCCCGGCCCCGAACAGCTCCGCCATGTCCTGCAGACAATCCGCAATGCGGTGCGGCGCCTCGTAAAAAATCAGGGTCCGGGTTTCAGCAGCCAGCAGCTCCAGACGAGCGCGGCGGGCGGCCGACTTAGCGGGCAGAAATCCCTCAAACACAAAACGGTCGCTGGGCAGCCCGGCAGCCGACAACGCCGCTATTGCCGCGCAGGCGCCGGGCACGGGCGACACCCGGATTCCCGCTTTCTGGGCGGCCGCCACCAGACGATAGCCGGGATCGCTGATAAGCGGTGACCCGGCATCGGAAATCAGGGCAATGGAGTCTCCATCGATCATCCGGGCAATCAGGCCTTCAATCTGCGACTGCTCATTGTGGTCGTGCAATGCGGTACAAGGCGTCGGGATGTCAAAGAACTGCAACAGTCGGGAGGAATGGCGGGTATCTTCAGCGGCAATCAGGGAAACATCCCGCAATACCGAGCGCGCCCTGACCGACATGTCATCAAGGTTGCCAATCGGGGTCGCCACCACATAAAGTACGCCGGTCATAAGGGGAACGCTCAGGTATGTCAGTTATTCATCGGGCTTTATTGCTGCTCGCGCTGATCCCGACCGCCGCGACGGCGGAGGAAGTCGCCGTACTGCTGCCCCAGACAGGACCCGCCGCCAAGGCCGGCATGGCTGTCAGGGACGGGCTGCTGGCGGCCTATTATCAGTCCGGCGGCGCCGAGAACGCCAGTCTGGCCCTGAACTTCCGCGACAGCGGCGCGATGGTACAGGTTTCACCGGCGCTTGACATGCTGCTGACGCCGTCAACCCGCCTGCTGATCGGCCCGCTGCTTCGCGAACATGTCGTTGAAGTCCTGGCCTCCCCGCCTTCGGTTCCGGTGCTGGCCCTGAACCGGATCAACGGGCAGGACGTCCCCGGCATCTGGCAGTTTGCCCTGTCGCCCGAGGAAGAAATGCCGCCGCTGATCGCGCAATTGCAACGCGACGGAATCAGTCGGGTTCGCATCCTGTTGCAAGCGGATGAGAGCGGCGAACGCATCCGCCTGGCTTTCGAAAACGCCTGGAAGGCTGCCGGCGGGCAGCTGTTGCCGGCATTCACCATCAAGTCCTCCGAGGATGGCGGCATCAGCGCGAGCCTGCGCGAACTCCTCGCCGATTCCGGCACAGCCCGGACCCAGGCTTTTTTCCTCGCATCCCCGGGACTGGCCGTACAGGTCATTCCCCTGCTCGGCTTTTATCAAAAGACCCCGGTTCCGGTTTACAGCACGTCGCTGGCCTTTGATGAAATCGCTCCGCTGCTCCTGCGCCGTGACCTGAACGGCCTGCGCTTTTGCGGCACGCCCTGGACTCTGGAAAATCGCTGGCCGGAACAATCCGTCATCAATGCCGTGACTCCGCCAGAATCGGGCAGCTATAACCGGCTGTATGCCTTCGGCGCGGATGCATGGACCCTGCAGTCGCTCCTTCCGGTTCGTAAAGCGGTTTCCACTGCCTTGCGCACCGGCCTTATCAACCTTGACAGCGCAGGCCTGCACCGTATTCCGGCCTGCATGGAGATCCAGGATGGAAATCCCCGCCCCATCGCACCTGACCGCCGGAGCAGCCGCTGAAGACGCAGCCCTGCAATTCCTTACCAATCGGGGCTTCCGTCCGGTCAGCCGAAACTTCCGCAGCCCTCGTGGCGAAGTCGATTTGGTCATGACGCGCGATGACCTGTTGGTTTTTGTCGAGGTTCGCTACCGCTCGCGAGGCGACTTTGGCGGGGCTATCGCCTCGGTAACAGCGGGCAAGCAACAAAAAATCATTGCGACAGCCCGGTATTTTCTGCACCATCGACCCCGCTTTTCCGGTCACGCGGTTCGATTTGACGTCATCGCCCTGACCGGATCACCCGGCCATTGGGATATCCAGTGGATCCCGGCCGCCTTTCTTGCCGAGTAAGACCGACAATGATTGATGTCATCAGCCACCGTACCGAGGCGCACTATACCGCGCTCAGCCAGCTGAACGAACTGCATGCGGAGACCATCAGCCACTTCGCCAACCTGCTGATCGAAGCGCTGATGCAGGAAAAGAAAATTTTCTGCTGCGGCACAGGGGTCAACGCCCACAACGCGAATACGTTTGTCGCCCGGCTGATTGACCGTTTCGATTGCGAACGGCCCGCCTTCCCCGCCATTGCCCTCACCTCCGCCAGCGCCCTGGTGTCGCCGTTTGTCCCGGGAAACCCGGATGACCTGCTGGCGCGCCCGCTGCAGGCGCTTGCCAACCCGGGAGACATCGTCTTCATCCTGGCGACCTCCGATAATCCAAGCCTGCAGGCCGCGATCCTGACCGCCCGGGAAATGCAGTGCCAGATACTGGTGCTGACCGGTGAAGGCGGATTGCGCGTCCCTGAGTTTATTGACGCGGATACGGTTCTGGCCATTCCCGCCGCCGAACCGGCGCTGGTGCACGAACTGCAGCTATTCGTGCTGCATTGCTGTTGCGACCTGATCGACAATGCGCTCTTCGGAGTTCACGATGATGAAAATTTCGATTCCTAGCCTCGTGCTGGTCATCGCCTGCACCCAGGTCACGGGCTGCGCCCGCTTCCTCGCCGCCGCCTCAGGCCCAGAGCCGGTGGGTGTTCCGGAAGGTGAAAGGACATTGAGCCAGCGGGTGGAAGATATGAGTATTGAGCGAACAGCCTCGATCAATCTCTACAAACTGCATCCGGACTTCAGCCGCTCGCGCGTGGTCGTCATGAGCTTTTACGGAAATGTGCTTTTGACGGGGCAGGTTCCATCAGCAAGCCTTAAACAGATGGCGGGAGAGTCGGTCGCCGGGTTGCGTGAAGTGGGCACGGTGCACAATGAGCTGAACGTCAGCGAAACACCGCTGCCCTATATGGTGCGCGCCAGGGACAGCATCATATCGGCGCGCGTCCGCACGGCATTGACGCTCGCCAAGGGCTTCCCGGGCAGCCAAAGCAAGATCACCGTCGAGAACGGTGTCGTTTTTCTGATGGGAAAACTGACCCGTAAGGAATCAGACCAAGCCGTGACGCTGATCAGTCCGATTCCCGATGTCCGCCGGATCGTCAAACTGGTGGATTACCTGCCGGAAGGCTGAACTACTTCACCACGCGCAGGCTGGGGCGGCCTCCATCGGGACGCGGACGGTCGCCCTGACCACTTCCCACCATCTCGTCGCCGGCCGCTGACGCAGGCACCGCCGCCAGCGACGGGCCGGCCTCCGGGAGAGTGGCGTCTTCCGCTTCTGACGACTCAAATTCCTCGTTGGCGTCAAAAAACATGCCCTGTCCGTTTTCACGAGCGTAAATCGCCAGTACCGCCGGCATTGGAGCCTCGACGATCATGGGAGCGCCGTTAAAGCGCGCGGAGAAGCTGATACCGTCATTACGGATAAAGAGATCCTTGACAGCATGGGGCGCGATATTGAGAACGATCTTGCCATCCTTCACATACTGAACCGGCACCCGGACACCGTTCGCCATGGCATCCAGCAGCAAATACGGCGTTGACTGGTTGTCAACCAGCCACTCGTAGATGGCGCGGACGAGGTATGGCCTGCTCGGAGTCATGACAGTTTCCTTTACAATGATGAAGTCTGCGCTATTGTAGCGCATTCACAGGACTGGGCGGATTGCAGGTCGACGAACGTGCAGTTCCGACCGGACCGCTTGGCCTCATACAACGCCTTGTCGGCTCGCTCAATCAGCACTTCGCAGGAAGCCGACCGAACCGGTACCTGAGTCGCCAGCCCCACGCTGACTGTAAGCGTCCCGGCGACCGGTGAAGCGGCATGCGGAATTGCCAATCCGGCCAGCCTGTCTTGCAACCTCCTCGCGACACACAAGGCCCCTTCCAGGGTCGTCTCCGGCAACAGCAGCACAAACTCCTCTCCCCCAAGACGGGCAGCCATATCCCCTTCGCGCCCAATGACCTCCTTCAAGATAGCGGCGAATGCGCTTAGGCAGGCATCACCCGCAGGATGGCCATAGTGATCATTGAACCCCTTGAAGTGGTCGATATCCATATACAACAGCGACAATGGCCGGCCCGTCCGCACCCCGCGCCGCCAATAGCGCTTCAAATCTTCCTCAAAGGCCCGACGGTTGTAAAGATCCGTCAAGGCATCACGGCGAGACAATTCACGCAAGCGACCGGCCAGCGACTCCTTCGCCGCCAGCGCCTCTTTCAAAGAGGCCGCCGTTTCCTTCAGCTGGAATTCCTTGAAGAAAAGCCGGCGCGCCACATGCAGTATCACCGGCAGTTGCAGGAAGATATTCGCGATCACCAGCAAGGCCAGCGAAGAACCGCGCCCATAGCGATCATCCCATGCCAAGCTGGCGGCCATCCATCCCAGGAGAACCGGCATCCCGGCAATCGAAACCAGCAGCAAGGCCACAGAGCCAAAGGATGAAAACTGCCGGACAGGTACCGCCAGAAACACATCACGCCCGGCATTGACCATGAAGCCGGCTCCCAGACACAGGATCGCTATGGAGGTTGGAAGCGGCATGCCCGCCGATGAAGAGGAAATGATCCCCAGTCCCATCAGCAATGGGGATGCCGTATCCAGCAAGTGACCGACCAACGCAGAAAGCGCCGTTATCATGACCACCAGATTGGCAATCTGGATCAACAGCAGGGAACTGATTCGCTGATATGTTGCGGCGGCTGAAGCCGCGAACAGCAGAATGACACAAAACAAACTTTGCGGCAGAGGGATGCCAGAGTCGTTGTCATTGGCTACCAGGGTCATCCTCCTGTCCAAGGCCACGACAAGCATCAAACCGACGGCCAACAGTCCAACCAGAGACACAGCCCGAATGACATGCTTGGGGATGAGCGCCAGTCCAACCTTGGTGACCTTGAGCCGTAAAGTCGGCTCACTTTCCGACACGTCTTCCAGAACTTCGACATTCACCAGCAGAGACAGATATTTCTCCGTGGCAACCAGCAGCAACGCCAAGATTATCACCAGCAGGATCATGACTGGCTGCATCGGCGGGCGGCCAGCCCCCCAGGAAACAAGCAGTGACGCCCCCCCGATATGGCCAATCCCGGCCAGGAGTGCAATGCCGAACGCCGCCGTCGCAAGCGCCGAGACCAATTGCCAGCCGCGCAATTTCACTGCCGCCCTCCCGGGTCTCCCGAGAGCATCACGACCGCTCCTCCAGATTACTGACGGACTGAATGCTGCGTCTGAACGACTCGCGGGCAAAAATCCGCTCCCTGTACCTGAGCAAACCCCGGCAGGGTTTTTCCGGCAATTCCAGCATCAATTGCGGCATGCGCCACAATATCGGCGCCAGCATGCAATCCAGCATGCCGAATTCATGCCCCATGAAAAAGGGCAAATCATTGAAAAGCGGACTGACCGTCACCAGGCTGTCGCGCAAATGTTTGCGCGCTACTTCGGCTGCTGCCGGGGACTTCCCGCCAAGAATCAATTCCGCCGGACGACACCATTCCCGTTCGATCCGACCGGCCATCTGTCGCGCCTTGGCGTGCTCGACCGGACCCGGCTGGATCAGCGCCGGCTGGGGAAAGCGCTCCTCGATATACTCCAGCGCCACGCGTGCGTCATGCAGGCAAACATCCCTGTCTACCAGCAAGGGCAGCGTGCCGTACGGATTCAGCGCCAGGACATCCTCTGGCAGCGCTTCAACCACCGCTTCGAAAATTTCCGCCTGCACGCGTTTTTCAGCCAAGGCCAACCTAAGCCAGTGGCTGCGGATATCCGTCCCCGACACGTACAGGGTCAGGGATAAACGTGAACTGGCTAGACTCATGCAATAGCTCCGCAGGCAAGAAAAAAGGGCGACACCGGCAGGCGTAGCCCTTTTTGGGAAGGCACCGGGGCCGAAGCCCCGTCACGCATGAACGTGATCAGCCTTACTTTACATCCTTCCAATACTCTTTGTTCAGCAGGTAGACCGGCACGAACAGCAGCGCCAGGAACAGCAGCACAAAGATACCCAGACGCTCGCGCTCATTGCGGATGGGCTCAGCCATGTAATGCATGAAGTTGGTCAGGTCACCGACCGCTTCCTCATAGCCCTCGGGGCCGAGATCCTGTTCAAGATCGCCAAGCACATGCGGCATGGCTACGTCCTTGAAGACACGGTTGTTCACGCCCCACGGACGCTTGGCATCCGGGTAGAAGTTCAGCAGGTAGGTGTACACCCAATCCGGACTACGCAGGCGGGTTTCCAGGCTCAGGTCAGGCGGCGCATTGCCGAACCATTTGGCTTGGTCCTTCTGGTTGAACTTGGGATCAATGGCGTCACCGATCTTGTCCGTCGTGAACATCATGTACTCGGCCACCAGCTTCGGATCGATCTCCAGATCCTGCGCCATACGCTCGTAACGGAGGTACTTCGCCGAATGGCAGCCCGTGCAGTAGCTGATGAACAGCTTGGCGCCGTTCTGCAGCGACTCCTTGTTGTGCGAGTCAATCGGAGCCTTGTGGCAATGCGGCAACTCACCGCAACTGGCACCTGACGCCTGTGCGAGCACAGGAGTCAGCGCCAGAACCAGCAACATGAAAAGCTTTTTCATTAGTGCCCCCCTCCCGTAACACGCGCCGGCGGCCGCTTGCAGGTCTCGATGGACGTGTAGAACGGCATCAGCAGGAAGAACAGGAAGTACAAAATGGTCAGAACACGGGAAATGATGGTCTTGACGGAATCAGCCGGCACCGCACCCAGATAACCCAGGCCGACGAAGCTGACCGCAAAGATACCCAGCCACAGCTTGCTCATCCAGCCCTTGTAACGGATGGACTTGACCGGGCTGCGATCCAGCCAGGGCAACACGAACAGGATGGCGATAGCGCCGCCCATCGCGATCACGCCGCCCAGCTTGGAAGGCACGGCGCGCAGGATGGCGTAGAACGGGGTGTAGTACCAGACGGGTGCAATATGCGCTGGCGTCTTCAGCGGATTGGCAGGCTCGAAGTTGGGCTTTTCAAGGAAATAGCCGCCGCCATCCGGGAAGAAGAAGATCACCGTCGTGAACACGGCCAGGAACACCACGATACCGACCAGGTCATGAACCGTGTAGTAAGGATGGAACGGAATGCCATCAAGAGGCTTGCCGTTGGCATCCTTGTTTTTCTTGATTTCGACACCGTCCGGATTGTTGGAGCCGACATGGTGCAGCGCAACCAGATGAATGAACACGAGGCCGCACAGGACCAGCGGAATCACGGCGACATGAATCGCGAAGAAACGGTTCAGGGTCGCACCGGAAATCAGGAAGTCGCCGCGAACCCAGGTTACCAGCGAGTCACCCACGACGGGGATGGCGCCAACCAGGTTGAGAATGACCTGGGCACCCCAGTAAGACATGTTGCCCCAAGGCAGCAGGTAGCCGAAGAAGCCTTCCGCCATCAGGCAGAGATAAATGGCCATGCCGATAATCCAGACCAGCTCGCGCGGCTTCTTGTAGGAGCCGTAAAGCAATCCGCGGAACATGTGCAGGTAAACCACGACAAAGAACGCCGATGCCCCCGTTGAGTGCATGTAACGGATCAGCCAACCATATTCGACATCACGCATGATGTATTCGATCGAATCGAATGCGCCGTCAGCGGTCGGACTGAACATCATGGTCAGCCAGAAACCGGTCAGCAGCTGGTTAACCAGCACCACCATGGACAGAACGCCGAAGAAATACCAGAAGTTGAAGTTCTTCGGGGCATAGTACTCGGACATGTGGTATTTGTAGGTTTCCGTCGCGGGAAACCGGGCATCCACCCAGCCCATCAGGTTCGTGAGCAGCTTGTTCATCAGGACTCCCCAATGGTAATGACGGAATCGCTATCAAACCGGTACGGAGGCACCTCAAGGTTCAGCGGAGCCGGCACGCCCTGGAACACGCGGCCGGCCATGTCGTAGGTGGAACCGTGACACGGACAGAAGAAGCCGCCGAGGAACTTGGCGCCAAGATCGGCGGGAGCCACTTCCGGACGGTACAGGGGCGAGCAACCCAAGTGGGTGCAAATGCCGACCAGAACCAGAAATTCCGGCTTGATGCCGCGGTGGTGCTTGTCGACATTTTCGGGTTGAACCGACTCGGCCGAGGCGGGATCACGCAGATCCCCTTCCACCTTCTTCAAATTGGCAAGGATTTCCGGAGTACGGCGCACCACCCAAACAGGCTTGCCCCGCCACTCCACCGTCATCTGCTGGCCCGGCTCCAGCTTGCTGATATCCGCGGTCACCGGCGCACCGGCGGCTTTCGCCTTGGCGCTGGGATTCCAGGACTTCACAAACGGGACAGCCACTCCCACCACCCCGAAGGCCCCTACGGCCCCGGTGGCGCCGATCAGCATCCTTCGGCGGCTATGATTAACGCCGTCAGTACTCATTCACGCACTCCCCAAACAAGCACAACAGGGCCGT
>DASUIL010000053.1:0-4007 GCA_036273075.1 Fluviicoccus sp.
GCATGAGCTTCCACGGCGGCTTCCTCGGCGTCATGACAGCCATGGTGATCTACGCCCGCCGCTACAAGATGACGTTCTGGGGCGTCATGGACTTCGTGGCTCCGCTGGTGCCGCTGGGCATCTTCTTCGGGCGCATGGGCACCTTCATCGGCGGCGAACTCTGGGGACGCCCGGTCACCAATCCGGATTATCCTCTGGCCATGATTTTCCCGCATGTAGACCACCTTCCCCGTCATCCTTCGCAGCTCTATGAAGGCGCACTGGAAGGCTTGCTGCTGTTCGCCGTGACCTGGTGGTTCTCCAGTCGTCCCCGCCCCGAGAAAGCGGTCGCTGGCATCTTCGCCCTGGGCTACGGCAGCGCCCGCTTCTTCGTGGAGTTCTTCCGTGAGCCGGACGCTGACAAGGGCTACATCGCCTTCAACTGGCTGACGATGGGCCAGCTGCTCTCCACCCCGCTGATCCTGGTCGGCCTCCTGTTGCTGGTGCTGGCCTACCGTTTCCCGAAAACCCCGACCGCGAGCCAGCCGTCATGAAACAGTATCTCGACCTGATGCGGCATATCCGCGACCACGGGACGTACAAGGAAGACCGCACCGGCACCGGCACCCGCTCGGTGTTCGGCCACCAGATGCGCTTCAACCTGGCGGAAGGTTTCCCGCTGGTCACCACCAAGAAAGTCCACCTGAAGTCGATCATCCATGAACTGCTGTGGTTCCTGCAGGGCTCCACCAACATCGGCTATCTCAAGGAAAACGGCGTCAGCATTTGGGATGAATGGGCAGACGCAGAAGGCAACCTCGGCCCGGTCTACGGCTACCAGTGGCGCAGCTGGCCCACCGCTGACGGCCGCCATATCGACCAGATCAGTCAGGTGGTGCAGCAACTGAAGACCAACCCGGACAGCCGCCGCATCATCGTCTCCGCCTGGAATGTCGGTGAAGTCGAAAACATGGCCCTCCCCCCCTGCCATGCCTTCTTCCAGTTCTACGTCGCCAACGGCAAGCTTTCCTGCCAGCTCTACCAGCGCAGCGCCGACGTCTTTCTCGGCGTGCCCTTCAACATCGCCAGCTATGCCCTGCTGACGATGATGCTGGCGCAGGTTTGCGATCTGGGACTGGGCGATTTCGTCTGGACCGGCGGCGACTGCCATCTCTACAGCAACCACATGGAGCAGACCGAGCTCCAGCTCAGCCGCGATCCGCTACCGCTGCCGACCATGCGCCTCAACCCGGCGGTCAAGGACATCTTCGGCTTTCGCTACGAAGACTTCACGCTGGAAAACTACCAGTCGCATCCGGCCATCAAGGCCCCGGTCGCGGTCTGACCCGATGCGCGCCCTCCTGCCGCCCCTGATGCTGTTGATCACCCTAGGGCTGGCGGGATGCGCCGCGCACAACCCCTATTACGACCCCGCCAAACCCCATCACACGCCGGAAGGATTCCGCAACCTGCACCAGTCGCCCCGGCAGCTCGACCTGGCCTTCCTGAAATGGCAATGGCAACGTGTCTGGCAAGGCTTCCCGCCCAAGCCCCCGACCGATCCGATTCCGACACAGGCCCCTGATGTGGACTACCTCGCGCACAACAGGACGGATACCACGATCACCTGGATCGGCCATTCCACCTTGCTGGTGCAAACCGCCGGCCTTAACATCCTCACCGACCCCGTGTTTTCCGATCGCGCCTTTCCGGTCTCCTTCCTCGGCCCGAAACGGCATCAGCCTCCCGGCGTGCCGCTGGAAAAGCTGCCGCATATCGACGCCGTGCTGATCTCCCATGACCACTACGACCACCTTGACCTGCCCAGCATCCGCCGCCTCTATCAACAGGAAGGCGGGCCGCCGGAAATCTTCGCCCCACTGGGTATCAACGACTGGCTGGCCCGGCATGTCACGCACGGCGACAGCCGTTATCTGCACGGGCTGGACTGGTGGGACAGCCAACGTCTGGCGGGCGTGGAACTACAACTGTTGCCAGTACAGCACTGGTGCGCCCGCGGCATCCTCGACCGCAACCACCGCCTGTGGGGTGCGTGGTCCGTCCATAATCAGCAGGTGCGCTTCTTTTTCGGTGGCGACTTTGCGCTCTCGACCGACCTGGACACCATTGGCGCCCGAACCGGCGGCTTTGATCTGGCCGCCTTACCGATTGGTGCGTACGAACCACGCTGGATGATGAAGCCCGCCCACATCAACCCGGCCGAAGCCGTCGACGCCCGGACACGCTTGCGCGCCAAGCGCGCGGTAGCCATGCATTGGGGGACATTTGAACTGTCTGATGAACCTCTGGACGAGCCGCCGCGCGCGCTGGCACGCGCCCGACATGCCGCCGGACTCACCGAGGATGACTTCTTCCTGCTACGGCATGGGGAAACCCGGATAAGAGCCGGAGATGACTGGCGACCGCAGACTCACTAGAATGCACGAATATATTAACCATCGGTCATCTTCATGCCCCGTCTCGCACTTATTGCCGCCGTCGCTGAAAACGGCTGTATCGGCATCAACAACCAACTGCCCTGGTATCTGCCGGAAGATCTCAAGTACTTCCGCCGCCTGACCACCGGCGGCGTGGTCATCATGGGGCGCAAGACCTATGAATCTATCGGCAAGCCGTTGCCTAACCGCACGAATATCGTCATCAGCCAGAATTCCGGCTATCAAGCCGAAGGCGTCCAAGTGGTAACCAGTCTGGACGAAGCCTTGGCTTTGGCCGCGCAAATCAGCGAAATCAACGGCAACGAAGATGTGTTCGTGATCGGTGGCGCGCAGATTTACGCTCTCGCGCTGCCGCAAGCCACCCGCTTGTACCTAACCGAAGTCAAAAAAACTGTCCAAGGCGATGCTTTCTTCCCCAGTATCGATCCTGTCCAATGGCGGGAAATCGGCAGTGAAGCGCACTATTATGAACCTGCGGATACGCATTACCGGTTTGTCGTCTACGAGCGCATGCACTAGCCCACAAATCGCCAATTGAAGAGGGAGCATCGTATGGAAATTGCCGTTCTGGGGGGAGGCTGCTTCTGGTGTCTGGAAGCCGTTTATGAACAAGTTCGGGGTGTGGATCGGGTTACCCCGGGCTACTGCGGCGGGCATCGCCCCAATCCCAGCTATGAACAAATCTGTACCGGCGTTACCGGACATGCCGAAGTCGTCGAACTTTGCTTCGACCCAGCGATCATCACGTTCCGGCAAATCCTGGAGGTGTTTTTCGCCATCCATGATCCAACCACCCTCAATCGCCAGGGTAATGATATCGGCACACAGTACCGCTCGGTGATCTTCTGTCAATCCGAAAACCAGCGCCTAGAGGCCGTGGCCGTCATTGAAGCCTTGACTCAGGCAAACGCCTTTCCCACCCCGATTGTCACGGAAGTCGCCGCCAATCCGATGTTCTATCCTGCCGAGGCCTATCACCACCATTACTTTGCCCGTAACCCGCAACAGGGTTATTGCCAGTTCGTCGTAGCCCCGAAGGTGCTCAAGTTCCGGCAGTACTTCAAGGATTGGCAAAAGTAATCTGGCGACCTGCCCTTCCGTGGTCTATATCAATTAGGACAGCCTTTCGCTTGACCCTCAGGGAGTCCGACATGACCACGATTACTCTGCGCGATGTCGACCCGCGCACAATTCACCGGCAAATTACCCAACTGGAAGCCATGCAGCAACAAATGTCGAAAGACGCCGGAGCAGATACCGAAGCCATGAAGGAAACGCTGCGCCTTCTGCACCAGATTGAGGAAACGATCCGCCACGATGCACGTGAGGCTCATCATATGCTGCATCATTGAGTTGAAACGACGATAACCAGTTCAGTCCATAAACTCATAAAAAGTCTGTCCCGAAAACTCGCTACCCTTTTTATCCCCCCAAAGCAAAACCCCCTTGCCGTTACCGGCAAGGGGGTTTTGGTGTTAAGTGTCTGGCGATGACCTACTCTCACATGGCGAATGCCACACTACCATCGGCGCTGAGTGGTTTCACTTCTGAGTTCGGGAAGGGATCAGG
>DASUIL010000054.1:0-5444 GCA_036273075.1 Fluviicoccus sp.
CACCGTGCGCGGCCGCATCGCCGCCATCAAGCCCGGTTTTTACACCCGCATGGGCGCGGCCATCCGCCACAGCACGACCATCCTCAAGGAACAACCGGCCGAGCGCCGCCTGCTGCTGGTGCTGACCGACGGCAAGCCCAACGACGTCGACCACTACGAAGGCCGCTATGGCATCGAGGACACCCGCCATGCCGTGCGCGCCGCCCGCGAGGCCGGGCTGACGGTGTTCTGCGTCACCATCGACCGCGATGCGGCGGATTACCTGCCGCACTTGTTCGGCGGTCAGGGTTTTGTGGTGGTCAAGGACGCCAACGAGCTGCCGCGCTTGTTGCCGCGCCTGTATCTTCAAATGACAAAGCGATTCTAAAACAAAGACTTGAATTCATTTCTGCCGGTTTCCCCGCCATTCGGCTAGGTAGCGCCCCCTCCACAGAAGAGGCCTGTTTCTTGAGCGGAATTGATATTAATCAAATGTCGGCCGGAAGCACGGGTTTATAAATGCTTATAAGAAAGGCCATACGGCCCGTAATGAAATAACGAACCCGACGACGCGGACTGCTGCTTGCCGTAACGCCGGGACCGGGTTGCCCGGCATGGGGCCGGACCGCTCGATTCGCTAGTCAGCAATGAGGGACTCCGATGAAAACCACCTACAAACTCCTGGCTATTGCGGCGCTGCCGTTTGCTATCCAGACCGCTTTTGCGGCCGATGCCGCTTCGACTGACGCCAAGGCCGCGCACGGCTCCGCTTCCGCCGCCAACTATGAAGGCGCGCCCTCGCCGTTGGCCGACGTGCCCATGCACCAGAACGTCAACCCCAAGGCCCCGCAAATGACGGAAGCCGAATTCAAGCAGGGCCAGCAAATCTACTTTGAACGCTGCGCCGGCTGCCACGGCGTGCTGCGCAAGGGCGCCACCGGCAAGCCGCTGACCCCGGACATCACCCTGGAGAAGGGCAGCGACTACCTGAAGGCCTTCATCAACTACGGCTCGCCCGCCGGCATGCCGAACTGGGGCACCAGCGGCGAGCTGACCGACGCTCAGGTTGACCTGATGGCGCGCTACATCCAGCAGGAACCGCCGCAACCGCCCGAATTCAGCATGGCCGACATGAAGAACACCTGGAAGGTGCTGATCCCGGCGGACAAGCGCCCCAAGAAAAAGATGAACAAGATCAACATCGACAACCTGTTCTCGGTGACGCTGCGCGACGCCGGGCAGATTGCGCTGATTGACGGCGATACCAAGAAGATCGTCAACATCATCAAGACTGGTTATGCCGTGCACATCTCGCGGCTGTCGAAGTCGGGCCGCTACCTGTACGTGATCGGCCGTGACGCCCGCATCAACCTGATCGACCTGTGGATGGAAAAGCCGGACAACGTTGCCGAGATCAAGATCGGCTTGGAAGCGCGTTCGGTGGACACTTCCAAGTACAAGGGCTTCGAGGACAAGCTGGCCGTGGCCGGTTCCTACTGGCCGCCGCAATTCGTGGTGATGAAGGGCGAAACCCTGGAGCCGCTGAAGATCGTTTCCACCCGCGGCATGACCGTCGATCCGCAGGAATACCACCCGGAACCGCGCGTCGCTTCGATCGTGGCCAGTGAGTTCAAGCCGGAATGGATCATCAACGTCAAGGAAACCGGCAAGATCATGATGGTCGATTACTCCGACCTGACCAACCTGAAGACCACCACCATCGACGCCGCGCGCTTCCTGCATGACGGCGGCTGGGACTCCACCAAGCGCTACTTCCTGGTGGCCGCCAACAAGTCGAACAAGATCGCCGTCGTCGATTCCAAGACCGACAAGCTGGCGCAACTGGTTGATGTCGGCGCGATTCCCCATCCGGGTCGCGGCGCGAACTTCACTCATCCGGTCTTCGGCCCGGTGTGGTCCACCGGCCACCTCGGCGATGACTCGATCGCGCTGATCGGCACCGACCCCGCCGGTCACAAGGCCAATGCCTGGAAGATGGTGCAGAAGTTGACGGGACAGGGCGGCGGTTCGCTGTTCATCAAGACCCATCCCAAGTCGCACAACCTGTGGGTGGACACCACGCTGAACCCGGACGCCGCCACCAGCCAGTCGATTGCCGTGTATGACATCAACAAGATGGACGGCAAGAAGGAAAGCCCGCTGAAGCCGGAAGTGCTGCCGATTGCCGAGTGGGCGAAGCTGGGCGAAGGCGCGAAGCGCGTGGTGCAGCCGGAATACAACGCCAAGGGCGACGAGGTCTGGTTCTCGGTGTGGAGCGCCAAGGACAAGGAATCCGCGATTGTGGTCGTGGACGACAAGACCCGCAAGCTGAAGGCCGTGATCAAGGACCCGCGCCTGATCACCCCGACCGGCAAGTTCAACGTCCACAACACCCAACATGATGTGTATTGATAACGAGGTGACTGCCATGAAGAAGATATTGATTGCTGCATCGCTCGCGCTGGCCCTGCCGGTGCTGTCGGCCCCGGCCGTGGCGGCGGATGCCGCCGCGCTGGCCGCCTCCAAAAGCTGCCTGGCCTGCCATGCGGTCGACAAGAAGCTGATGGGCCCGTCCTACAAGGACGTGGCCAAGAAGTACGCCGGTGACAAGGCTGCCGAAGCCAAGCTGATCGACAAGGTCATGAAGGGCGGCGGCGGCGTCTGGGGTCCGATCCCCATGCCCGCCAACAAGGTCACCCAGGAAGAGGCCAAGACGCTGGTGCAATGGGTTCTGGCCCAAAAGTAAGCTGACGGAAAAGGGGCAGGGCATGCGCCACTGGGCGGTAAGTCTGATGGTGTGGCTGGCGGCGGGGGTGGCTTTGGCCGACCCCGCCCCGGCCCGGCAACAGCAGTTGCTGCATCTGTTGCGTGACGACTGCGGCGCCTGCCACGGCCTGACCCTGAAGGGCGGGCTGGGTCTGCCCCTGACCCCGGAAGCCCTGCGCGACAAGGATGACGCCGGGCTTCTCTACACCATTCTCGACGGTCGCCCCGGCACTCCGATGCCGCCCTGGCGGCCGTTTTTATGCGAGGAGGAAGCCCGCTGGCTCGTCTCGCAACTGAAGCGCGGTGTATCCGCGCCAGGCAAGTGAACCTTATGGCAAAGACTCGCTTGCAGCACCGTGTTTCCGCGCTGGCCGTCGCCTGGTTGCTGGCCGGTTGCACGACCACGACCGTAACCCCGACCTCTCCCGCCCCCGCAACACCGGTTCCTCCCCCGACGGTGTTGCGCGGCACGGGCGATCTCGGCCTCATCATCGAACGCGCCACCGGCAGCGTGCAGGTGGTGGAACATTCCGGCGACACCGCGCTGGGCCGGGTGACAGGCCTGGGCGACCTGTCCCACGCCGCCGCCGTGTTCTCGCGGGACGGCCGCTATGCCTATGTTTTCGGACGTGATGGCGGCCTGACCAAGATCGACCTGCTGACACAGGCCATCGTGAAGCGGGTGATCCAGGCCGGGAATTCCATTGGCGGCGCGATTTCGGCGGACGGGCGCATAGTCGCCGCGCAGAACTATGAACCGGGCGGCGTGAAGCTGTTCGACGCCGAGACACTGGAACTGCTGTCGGAAGTCTCGACCAAGGATGAAACCACCGGTATTGCCTCGAAGGTGGTCGGTCTGGCCGACCTGCCGGGCAACCGTTTCGCCTTCTCGCTGTTCGAGGCGGGCGCGATCTGGGTGATCGACGCCACTGACCCGCGCGCGCCGAAAGTCACCCAGTATCCCAACATCGGCAAGCAGCCCTACGACGGCCTCGGCAGCATGAACGGCCGCTATTACATCGCCGGACTGTACGGCGAGGACGGCCTGGCGCTGCTGGACCTGTGGAAGCCGGAGCAGGGCGTGCGCCGCATCCTGGGCGGCTACGGACGCGGCGCGGACCCGATGCCGGTCTACAAGATGCCGCACCTGCGCGGCTGGGCGGTCAGCGACGGCCGCGCCTTCTTTCCCGCCATCGGCCATAACGCCGTGCTGGTGGCCGACACGCAAACGTGGAAGGAAGTGACGCAGGTGCCGGTGGCCGGGCAGCCGGTGTTTGCGATGATCTCGCCGGACGGTCGTCGCGTCTGGGTCAACTTCGCCTTCCCCAACAACGACACCGTGCAGGTGATCGACGTGCCGACGCTGGCGGTGGTACATACGATGAAGCCCTGCAAGGGCGTGCTGCACTTCGAATTCGCGCCGCGCGGCGAGGAAGTGTGGCTGTCCTGCCGCGATGAGAACCGCGTCGAGGTCTATGACACGCAGACCTTCGTCCGCAAGACCACATTGCCCGCCGATTCCCCCAGCGGCATCTTCTTCACCTGGCGCGCCGCGCGCATCGGGCTGTAGGAGTGAATCCATGAATATCGCCCTTGATCCGCTCCGCCTGTTGCTGGACCGCAGCCAGCGCGACCTGCCGCTGGTGCCGCATCCCTTCGCGGAGCTGGCCCGGCAACTGGCCGTGGAACCCGGCGGCGACTGGACGGAAAGCGGCGTGCTGGCGCTGTTCCGGCAAGCGCGTGAAAACGGTTCACTGTCACGGCTGGGGCCGGTGTTTGCCGCCCACGGTATCGGCGCGAGTACCTTGGCGGCGCTGGCCGTGCCCGAGGCCGAGCTGCCCGCCGTCGTTGACTGGATCAACGCGCTGCCGCAGGTGAACCACAACTATCGCCGCAGCCACGCTTACAATCTCTGGTTTGTCGTCACCGGCCGCGACGAGGCCGATGTTCAGGCGACGCTGGCCGCCATCCGCGCCGCCTGGCCGGAGCTGCCGCTGCTTGACCTGCCACTGGTCAACGCCTACTACATCGACCTGGGTTTCGGCATGGATGACAACGCCCACAAGCCCTTGTGCGGCGTGGCCCGCGCCGAGCGCCGCCACCAGCTGACCCCGCGCGAATGGGCCTTGGTCGCCCTGATCCAGGATGGCCTGCCGCTGGTGGAAACGCCCTTTGCGGCGCTGGCCCGCGACTGGGGCGGCAGTAGTGAGGCCGAGGTCATCGCCACGCTGTCACGCTGGCGGGACGAGGGCATCGTCAAACGCTACGGCGCGGTGGTGCGGCATCGCGAGCTGGGCTATCGCGCCAACGCCATGTGCGTCTTCGACATTCCGCCCGAACAGCTGGACGCCGTGGCCGCGAAGCTGGCCGCCGCGCCGGAAGTGCGGCTGTGCTACGAGCGCCCGCGTCGTGGCGAGGCGTGGCCGTACAACCTGTTCTGTATGGTGCATGGCAAGGATCGGGACGGGGTGCTGGGCATGGTGGAGGGGTTGGTGGAGCGACTGGGGTTGAAGGAATTCCGGCGGGATGTGCTGATCGGGGAGCAGCGCTACAAGCAACGCGGGGCGTGGTATGCGGCGGCGTCCCCCTCTCCCCATGGGGGAGAGGGCCGGGGAGAGGGGTGCGGAAAGTCGCCTGAACACACCATCAATTCAGTTCCCACCGCCGTACCCCTCTCCCTAACCCTCTCCCCCAAGGGG
>DASUIL010000055.1:0-4540 GCA_036273075.1 Fluviicoccus sp.
CTCACTGCTGCGGCAAGTGTGGCGCAACCTGGTCGGTAACGCCGTGAAGTACACCGGCCGCGCCGCCGAACCGCAAATCCGCATTTACGCCGACAGCGATGACCGCGAGATCCGCTACCACATCCGCGACAACGGCGCGGGCTTTGACAGCCGCTTCACCCACAAGCTGTTCAATGTCTTCCAGCGCCTGCACACGGCGGAGGAATTCCCCGGCAACGGCGTCGGCCTGGCCATTGTCGCGCGCGTGGTCGAACGGCATGGCGGCCGCATCTGGGCCGAGGGCGAACCCGGGCGCGGCGCGGAGTTCCATTTTGCCTTGCCCCGCCCGGCCACCGAGGAGTAAGCCCCCATGGACCGACTGTTTTCCACCGATGTGCTGCTGGTCGAGGACAGCGCCTATGACGCCGAACTGACCCTGCACACCCTGCAACAGCAGCTGCTGGCCAACCGCGTGGTCTGGGTCAAGGACGGCGAGGAAGCGCTGGACTACCTGTTCTGCCGGGGACGCTACGCGGGCCGCGACCCGATTCCGCCGCGCCTGGTGCTGCTGGACCTGAAACTGCCGAAGGTGGACGGGCTGGAGGTGCTGGCGGCGATGAAGGGGGATTCGCGGCTGCAGCATTCGCCGGTGGTGATGCTGACTTCCTCGGCCGAGGAAAGCGACCTGATCCAGTCATACAACCTCGGCGTCAACAGTTACGTGGTCAAACCGATGGATTTCGATACTTTCCGAGCCGAAGTCGCCAAGCTTGGCTTCTATTGGCTGCTGATCAACCGGGCTCCGGCCCGCTAGGAGAAAAACCCCATGGCGCTGCTTCGCATCCTGAGTCTGGAAGACCTGCCCACTGACGCCGAGCTGATGCAGCATGTGCTGCGGCACGCCGGGCTGGAATTCGAACTGCGGCGCGTCATCGACGAAGCCGGATTCCGGGACGCCCTGGAAAGCTTCCGGCCGGACATTATCCTGGCGGACTACATGGTGCCCGGCTTCAACGGCATGGAGGCGCTGGCGCTGCGCAACGAACTGAGACCGGCCATCCCCTTCCTGTTTGTCAGCGGTTCGCTGGGCGAGGAGCGCGCGGTGGAAACCCTGGTGGCGGGCGCCACCGACTACGTGATCAAGGACCGCATGGCGCGCCTGCCCAGCGCCATCCTGCGCGCACTGGAAGACGCCCGGCTGATGGCGCAGATGGACGCCGAGCGCAGCCTGCGCCAGGTGATCCTGGAAACGGTGGTCGGCATGATCGTCACGGTGGACGAACACGGCGTCATCCTCACCGCCAACCCCTCGGCCGAACGGCTGGCCGGTTCGCCCGACGCCGCCATTACCGGCCGCACCTTCTGGGACTGCTATGCCCCGGACGAGGACATCACCTCCTGCAAGCTGAAGCTGGCGGCGATCACGCGCGGCGTCATTGATGCCGAGTTCTCGTGGCGCGGCGTCAGCCGCACCGGCCGCACCATTGTCTGGACGGCGGCCCCGCTGCGCGGCGACCCGCGCACGGCAACACGGCTGGTCCTGTGCGGCATCGACATCACCGACCAGCAGCAGGCCCAGGAAAAAGCCTATTACCTGGACCATTTCGACGCCGCCACCGGCCTGCCCAACCGCAAGCTGTTCCTGCTGCAACTGCAGCAATACTGCGCCGCCAAAACGACTGAAACCGGCACCGACATCGCCGCGCTGATGGTCTGCTTCGACCGCACCCGGGAAATCCACGACAGCTACGGCGAGGAAGTGCTGCAACAGATCCTGGCGGAAATGGTGCGGCGCATGCGCACCTGGCAGGTACAGCGCGAACTGCTGGCGCGCACCGGCGAACAAAGCTTTTCGCTGGCCTTCGAAATTGCCGGGGAAGCGGAAGTCGATACCGTCATCCCTTACATCCTCAAGGAACTGCACGAGCCGGTGGAGATCAACGGCACATCCTGGGTGCTGCCGGTGCATGCCGGGGTGGCGGTGTTCAAGCGCGGACACCAGACGCCGGACGAACTGGCGCTGGCCGCCGAGGCCGCGCTGCATGACGCCCAGGCGCGCAACCTGCTGTACACCTGCTACCACCCGCGCCTGGCCTTCCGCATGCGCGAGCGGCTGCAGCTGGAAACCGAGTTGCACCAGGCCTTGCAGAGGCCGGACCAGTTCGCCGTCTATTTCCAGCCGCAGGTGGATGCCCGCAACCACAGCCTGACCGGTCTGGAGGCGCTGGTGCGCTGGCGGCATCCGCGGCTGGGGCTGATGCTGCCGGGCCATTTCATTCCGCTGGCGGAAATGGCCGGGCTGATGCCGCAACTGGGACACCTGATCCTGAAGGCGGTATGCCGCCAGATGCGCGAGTGGCGGACCGCCGGCTTGACCGTGCCGACTGTCGCCATCAACATCTCGGCGACCGAATTCGCCGCGCCGGCGCTGTTCGACAATATCCGCGCCGCCCTGCGCGAAAACGAGATTCCGCCGGAACTGCTGGAACTGGAGCTGACCGAATCCGCCAGCATGCAGAACCCGGATGCGACGGTGACGATCATGAACCGGCTGCACAGCCTGGGCATCCGCCTGTCGATCGACGATTTCGGCACCGGCTACTCAAACCTCAGCTACCTGAAGAAATTCCCGGTGGACCGGCTGAAACTGGATCAGGCCTTTGTGCGCGACATTCTGGTGGACCCGGATGACCTGGCCATTTCGCAGGCGGTGATCGCCATGGCGCACCAGTTGCGGCTGGAGGTGGTCGCGGAAGGCGTGGAGGCGGTGGAACAGCTGGATCTGCTGGTCAAGGCCGGTTGCGACGGTATCCAGGGTTATCTGTTCAGCATTCCGCTACCGGGGGAATCCTGTGTGGCGCTGCTGAGGTCAGGCGTGGTGTCGCCGACCACGCCGGTGCTGCCCGCCTGAACGGACCGAAGCCACGGAGGCCGGGTCAGGCCTCCTCCTCGCTCAGTTGCAGCGCCCACATCTTCGCATAGACCCCCTCCTGCGCCAGCAGTTCCCGATGCGGTCCCCGCTCCACCACCCGGCCGTGCTCCATCACCAGGATCTCGTCCGCCTCGACAATGGTCGACAGGCGGTGCGCAATGATCAGCGTGGTGCGCGACGCCGAAATCTGCGCCAGCTCCGCCTGGATCGCCTTCTCGGTCTGCGAATCCAGTGCCGAGGTCGCCTCGTCGAAAATCAGGATCGGCGGATTCTTCAGGATGGTGCGCGCAATCGCCACCCGCTGCTTTTCGCCGCCGGACAGCTTCAGCCCGCGCTCGCCGACCGTCGTTTCCCATTTATCGGGCAGCGACTCGATGAAGTGCAGGATGCTGGCCGACCGCGCCGCCTCCATCACTTCCTCGCGCGTGGCGTCGGGTCGGCCGTAGGCGATGTTGTAGTAGATGGTGTCGTTGAACAGCACCGTGTCCTGCGGCACGATGCCGATGTGGGCGCGCAGGCTGGCCTGGGTCAGGGTGCGCACATCCGCGCCGTTGATGCGGATGACGCCGCCGCCGACATCATAGAAACGGTACAGCAGCTTCGACAGCGTCGACTTGCCCGCGCCGGAACTGCCCACCACCGCCACCGTCTGACCGGCCGGGATCGTGAAATCCACCCCGTGCAGGATCTGCCGCTTGGCGTCATAACCAAAATCCACGCCCGAGAATTCCACCGTCGCCGAACGTGTCGCCAGCGGCACGGCATCGGGTGCATCCTCGATCTCGGCATCTTCGCGCATCAGGCTGAACATGCGCTCCATGTCGGTCAGCGCCTGCTTGATCTCGCGGTAGGCCATGCCCAGGATGTTCAGCGGCGCATACAGCTGGATCAGGAAAGCGTTCACCGCCACCAGGTCGCCCAGCGTCATCACGCCCCGGGCGACGCCGTCCGCCGCCAGCCACACCAGGATGGTGATGCCGACCGCAATAATGCCTGACTGGCCGCTGTTGAGGATGCCGATCGAGATCTCGTTCTTCACCGCGGCGTCTTCCCAGCGCTCCAGCGCGTGGTCGTAACGCTTCGCTTCCCACTGCTCGTTGCCGAAATACTTCACCGTTTCATAGTTCAGCAGCGAATCGACAGCGCGGGTATTGGCCTTGGAATCGAGTTCGTTCATCTCGCGGCGGGTCTTGTTGCGCCATTCGGTCACGATCACGGTAAAAGCGGTATAGATCACGATGGTGCCCAGCGTCACCACGGCGAAGCGCCAGTCATACAGCGTCACCAGGATGGCGGTGATCATGCCGATTTCGAGAATGGTGGGCAGGATGTTGAACAGCATTAAGCTGAGCAGCGAACCAATGCCGCGCGTACCGCGCGAGATGTCGCGGGTGACGCCGCCAGTCTGGCGGTTGAGGTGGTAACGCAGGCTGAGCTTGTGCAGGTGGTTAAAGGTTTCCAGCGCCACGTTGCGGATGGCGCGCTGCGCCACCTTGGCGAAGACGGCGTCGCGCAGTTCGCCGAAGGCGGTCGAGGCCAGCCGCAGCACGCCATAGGCGAGGATCAGCCCGACCGGTACCGCCAGCAGCGCCTTGGGACCGGTGGAGAGATCATCGACAATATGCTTCA
>DASUIL010000056.1:0-14163 GCA_036273075.1 Fluviicoccus sp.
AATTCGTCACACATCAATTAACGAAGCGCGGCCGCCTTGTCAAATGCCGCGCGACTTCCGCCGCCATTGTCGCCAAAAAGCGGCAAATGTGATACTTTTATAATCATCGAATTAACTACCGGCCAAAACGCCATGACCTCCATCCACGACCTGTCGCAAGCCTTCAAGGCCTTGTCCAACCCCAACCGCCTGCAGATGTACCTGGAACTGCTGCAACAGCGCCAGACCGTGGTGGAATCCGGCCCCGCCTGCGAGCGCTGCTGCGGCCTGACCGAGCTGATGACCAAGCTGAACGTCGGCGCGCCGACGGTCTCGCACCACGTCAAGGAACTGGTCAACGCCCGCCTGATAAGGGTGGAGCGTCAGGGCAAGTACCTGACTTGCTACCTGAACGAGGACATGCGGGCGGCGCTGGAAGGGTTTTTTGCAAGGTCGGAAAAATAACTTGAATCCCCTCTCCCCAAGGGGAGAGGGTTAGGGAGAGGGGGGACAGGCAGCCTCCCGAACACCCCGGTCATCGCTGAATCCGCCGGCAGTACCCCCTCTCCCCGGCCCTCTCCCCCAAGGGAGAGAGGGAGTTTCAAGTGCGTGAATCCCCTTTCAAATACCTTCCCGTCACCCGCCAGAACGCCGTTGATGTCTTCTCCCCCGCCTTGCCGTCTTCCAGCAAATGGATGCCCGCCACCCGGTTGAGCTGTTGCTGCAGCTCCTTGGTCAGCGGGTTGGCGTGGGCGGGGTCGAACTTCACGCTGTCATAACGCGCCCAGACCGACACCGGCTCGTCGGCGGCGGCATCGCTGAGTGTGCCGTCCGCCGCAAATTCCACCGCGCCCAGTTCCGCCAGTCGCCGCAGCAGCACCGCCGTACCCAGCTGGCGGTTGACGTAGCCCGGCGACCAGACGCCGTCCGCCGCATAACCGCCGCGCGTGTAGTGGTTGGACTGGCCCCACAGGTAGGGGCTAAGCACTTCCGGGTGGTACAGGCGGTAGCCGAAGCCGTTGTAGGCCTCCAGTTGCCAGAGCATGCCGGGCAGTGTCCAGTCCTTGTACTTGTCCAGCTTTTGCAGGGTCAGGGCATCGCGGGCGCTGTCCTCGAAGCTGTACGGGGGGTTGCCTTTCAGCGGGCGTCCGGCGGGTACGTGGACGGTGCGGGCGCTGAGCGGGTCGCCGTTGTGCAGGTGCTTGCCGAAGTCGAGGCTGGCTTCGCGGTAGTGGACCAGGCCGATGAAGCACCAGGGGATGCCCAGCGGGTCGCCGATTTGCCGGTAGCGGTCGCGGTTGGCGGCGATGCGTTGGGCGATGGGGGTGACGGTGCCAAGGCTGCCGGGGATGATGCGGCAGGTCTGGAACAGGCGGAGGTAGTCGGCGCGGAGGGTGGGGGTGAGTTTGGCGGTTGGCATGGGTCGGGTCCTTTCGAGGGTTAAACGGGAATCGGTTTTAACTCCGGATCAAAGTCGTGGAATGACTTTGAGGGCTTTGAGCCGTCGCTGCGCAGGCTGGATTGGCAGTGGAGAATTTCGAGGAGTGTGGGTTGACGGGGGGTGACCCGTGCTGCTAGTTTTCATGCATTCCGTCCCATGGATTTAGTTCGCCTAACAAGGCTGCCATGCCTTGCAAGTTGCTAATTCTAAACGAAAACGCATGGGGCACAACCCTGTATAGGCGAACAGTTTGATATGCGAACTCTGTCGTCTAAATATAGTTAGACCTTTATTTGGGTGACTCATAGTAATGACTAAAAAAGAGAAACATGCCGAAGATTTAGAAAAGTTGATTTATGAATTTGAAGGAGCTTCTCTTGATTTAGATATCGAGACATTAAAGCAAAAACTAAGTTTACTGCTAAATGGATATACGTGTATAACCAAACGTATGGAAAGCCATTACGCATTTCGGGCTAGGATTAACATTGGTAGTGATTTTTTCGAAAAAACAGATGAACTTTGGTATCCACCAAAAGAAAATATTCAAAAACCTGGCCGGCTCAATAGAATTAATAAATCGATATTTTATATATCTGCGTCGCATGATACTGCTACTTTAGAAGTTCGCCCGAAAGTTGGAGATCTTGTTACAATCTTAAGAGTCAAGCTAAAAGATTCTGCTAGATTGCCACATGTAATGGAGTTGGGAATAGCTGAAACGCAATCTCAGCATGGCTTAGAAATAACCATGCCTCTTTTAGAGCAGACAAATATGAAAGGCATATTTCTTAACAAAGAAGAGATCCGGAAAAACTTATTAATTCGTAGTTGTATTTCCCGATTAATGATGAAGGTTATCCCTGGTGGCCAAGAGGATCAATATAAAAAGTCAGTCGCAATAGCTGAAATTCTTATGGAGTCTCCTGATATAGATGGAGTTTTGTATCCTAGCATTGCTGGTGATGGATCTAGAGGCGGAGGGGGAATGAATATGGCAATTAAGCCAGAAAGTGCAGACGAGCTATTCGTCCCAGATCATGCTTGGGTGTCCGTAGTGGAAAATACTTATGAAGAGCATGGGTACATAATGCGTTGTGTGAAAAATGTTTTAAAAATCGAGTCTGGTAGTTTTGTTTGGGGCTCGGCCTAACAAGCCTATAAGGAACCTCCCTTTCAACCCTTCTTCACGGTGAAGCCTTGGCCGGATACGTCCGGCCGCCCCATTCATGCATTCATAATCCGTATCTCCCCTGAACCCGACTCCCCGAACCCGTCACGCCAAACGACATTGGACTGCCTGTCTATAATCAGTCTTGCTGGACGACAGACATGCTTCACAGCAGGCGCATGTTCCCGCCAATGATTTTACGCAGCACAGTCTTGCCGTTGACATCTGCGCCGTGCAGACTGAACCCGGACTTCGCATCCCCGGCCGTCCGGAGAATCTCAAAAATGGAGGAAATGGGCATGAACAGACTCATCAAGGTCGTCGCGCTGCTGACCGTCTTTACCGCACTCCCCACGCAGGCCGGTATTTTCAGTTCACGGTTCGATAACTTTGAAGAACTCGTCAAGGCGGGCAAAACCGAAGAGGCCGCCGCCCTTTATGCCAAGGAAACGCCCTACTTCGCCAACCTCAAGGACGAGAAGCGGAAGTTCGTTGACGGCGTCATGGCCGAGCGCGACCAACGCTATGGCAGGCAATTGAGCGAGGCCAGCGTCAGCCTGATGATCGCCGAGGCCGAAACCGGCTGGATGCCGCGCTGGCAGCAATTCAGGAAAGGTTTCGAACAGGCGCGGAACGCCATATCCGGCATCGAGGGACTCTCCGCACCGGGGCCGCTCATGACCAGCGGACTGGCATCGCTCAAGGCCTCGGTCGAACGCAAGACGCAGGCACTGCAATCGGAAGCGCAGCAAAGCCTGCTCGAATACGGTTTGTTCACCAATCCCCCGTTTCCAACGCAATACCCGTTGGCGGTCAAATGGGTCAACGAACCCCGGTTCGCCGCGCGCATTGAGGAACAACTTGCCAAGGCGAGTCCCGAGCAGCTGGCGCGCTTCAAAAAGGCTTATGGAAATACACTGATCCCGGCGTTGGGACTTGCCCCGAAGCTAGCCGAATTTTATGTCGACGGCCGCCTGCGTGAGTCCGGCGCACGTTCCTATCTGGTCAAACGGCTGATCCGCGAACGGCTTGCCAAGGAAGGCTGGCCGTCGGCCGCAAATAACGAGCGCGTGCTGCTGGCCGCCTGGCCCCCGGCCAAGAGCGAGGTCAGCGAATATATGGTTTCTCCCCCCGCCAAGGTTGATTACAAGCAGCTTGATGCCGGGCAAACGCCCGAGGCCTTCATTGCCACCGGAGCCGCCGGCAAATACGCCCTGGTGGTCTTTCTGCGGCCGCAGGCCATTCGGGTTGAAAGCAACGAAAGCAACAAGCGGCAGGTCAACTCGCAGTACCAGTCCGGCACCCGGCGGTTAACGAACCCCGCCTATGCGCAGGCGCTGGCAGAGCTGCGCGAAGCCGAAAAACAGGATGCCCAGGTCACGCAGATGGTGAATAACGCCGGCAACAATCAGGACTTGGCGTCCGCGTTGATTCTGGCGACCTCTGCGGCGGCGGCTACAAACAGGCTGAGCAATGCAAAACGGACGCTGCAAAACACGCCCCAGATCATCGAGGAGCCCGTGATGACGCCGTACGCCTATTTGGCCAAGACCGTGGCGCTCAAGCAGTCGATCAAGATTCCGTACGCCGTCTACGACACCGGCACGGGTAAAGTCGTCGTCGGGTCAACGGAGAGAGTATGGTCGGAGACCGTTGCCGTGACGGATGGCGTACGCGATGGCGACCCCGCCCAGGCCAGCCTGCTGCAGTCCACCAAGTCTCCCAAGTATGTTGAAGGCTGGATCAATGCCCCCGCCAAAGACAAATACGATGCCGTTTGGGAAGCCGTATTTTCCGACTACCAGAAAAAGAGCCTGGGGATTTGAACATGTACAAACAACTCTTGAAGCTCCCCTTGCTCGTTGTTCTGTTGATGGGCAGCCCGGTACACGCAGATTCCCTTTGCGGTAGCAATACGTCGTCTGAGCCTGTCGAGGCGATGGGAAAAGACGTATGGTTGGACGGCTACTGCAAGGGCTTTCTGCCCTGCCGATTGGCATACGAACAATTTCACGGCTGTCAGGCGGCCGAGAGCTTTCTCTCCAACCTTGGGGCCAAGGAGGGCCAGCCGCTGACGGAAGCACAGGTGGAAGAGGCGCTGGTGCGCACCAAGCGCACGGCCAGCGCATCAACGCCCCGCATGGCCAAGATTTCCGCGACCAGTGAGCGCGATCGCGTTGCCGCGCTCGACAGCAGCACGGCGGCCGCGTTGCAAAGCGACTGCACCGAGCGGGCCTGCATGAATTACCACGAAAAGCAGCTCAACTTGCTGACCGGCGAAGTCGAAAAGCTGAACAGTAACGCCGACATTCTGTACTGGTTACCGGAATATGCCCCGGTTCAGGCCTTTATGGCTGCGGAGCGCCTGGGCTGGAAGCGACAGGACGGGCAATGGGTATTCAGCGCCGCCCGGGTGGCCCCGGTGAAAGAGAGCGTGACCACGCCGGGACAATACCTGCTGTCTGTGGCGGAATGTCAGAAGCTCTACGAAAAACTGGATCAGGAGATCAAGGCTACCCCCGGCAAGCAACCGGACAATCTCTCGTTCTTTGAGGCCGAGTGCGTGCCGCAGGTGAGCGGCTATGCCGAAAATGTGAAGAGTTGGCATGCTTCGTTGTCCGCCCGAAGCGTGACGGCGAAGCCCGCCATGACATCGGGAGATAACGCTTCGCCGGCAGACCGTGACGGTTCATTGCCGGACTCGCGGAAAGTGACCGTGGCCGTACCTCCGGATGCTGGACTGCAGCAATGGAATGAAGAACTTGTCAGCGCGGAAAGGCAGCGGGAAACCGAGATGGCAGCAGCCGCCGCGGCCAAACAAAGGGTCGAAGAGGAAAGAAAAAGAGCGGTAGCAGAGGCCGCTCGTCAACAGGAAGTCGCAAGAGCCGAGGCGGAGCGCAAGGCGGCCCGTGAAGGCTGGGTGCTGCCATCGGACTGTCAGGCCGAGCAGGCCGCCGTACGCCAGCATCAGGACATTGATGGGACGGGTAATACTACAGAGCAATCCATTACTGATGCGCTGCGCCGCCCTTGGGTCTATCGCTGGGAAGGAAAAAACGGCGAAACGACCGCTGCCGAGCTTCTGGAGAGAGAGAAAGGATATTTGCATGAAGTTGCGGAAAAGGAAGAACATATTGCCAAATGCCGGTTAGCGACAGGGCTGGGCAGGATCATGTGCCCCACCGAGGAGACCTCTGACATCCGGATGTACCGGCTGACGGCTTGTGCTTATCGGGTAGCTGCCACAAGAAGGGGTGGCAACGCATCTTCCTCTGCAACGCCGTCATCGTCCTCTGACGCGGCCTGCGAAGTGAAACTCAAGGCAATAGACGATCAGGTCGGCGCTGCGGTGCCTCGTTGCGGTGAATCTGCGACGTGTAATCTCCAAGTGGCCATGTGGGGCTTGACCGGACACATCAACACGATTGAGAGCGACTGCCCAAACGGGAAATTCGCCGCCAGGCTGTCTGATGCACGGAGTCAGTTGGAGCGCGTGACCGCGACCTGCAATCAGATTGCCAGCGGCGGCCATTGCTCGCCGAAGCTCTGATTCCGGGATACCGCATATGCTCCGCAACATCACCGAACCCAAGGAAGCCCGGGAAGTCATGCTCTCCCTGCTTCCCACCTGCGGCACCCTGGCCGGTATAGCCATCGGCCTGGTGGGCGCCATCAACCTGCGACCCCTGGGCGGGGAAGCCACGTTCGCCGACGACATACTTCTGCTATCCGCGTTGGGATTCCTGGTGGACTGCTACCTCATTTTCTTCGCCATGCGCACCACCAACGACATCCGCCGCCACCGGCTGGCGCGGGCCATCGACGCCGTATTCCTGACATCGCTGACGCTGGTGGTGTTCTCGGGGTTTCTGGTGGTTTATGCGTTCTTTTGATGGCCCCCTGATAACACCCCGGCAAGCAGGAATATCGCTACTTCCCCTATTTCTTTGCCCTATTTCTTTGCCTTCATGTTGATTCCTATTTCACCGCCCTGCTAATAATGGTACCGAAGCTGAGCCAAAAACAGCGACTCGCCCTCAACCTTGTAAACCATTCGATGCTCTTCGTTGATACGGCGAGACCAATACCCTGAGAGGGCATTCTTCAGTGGCTCCGGCTTCCCAACACCCTCAAAGGGCGTCCTGGCGGTTTCTTTGATCAGCGTATTGATGCGCTTGAGAATTTTCTTGTCGGATTCTTGCCAGAACAAATAGTCCTCCCATGCCTGATCGGCAAAAATCAGCTTCACTCACTCAGGCTCCGCTCCTTGCCGCGCCCTTCTTCAAGGCTGGCAATAGCATCAAGAAGCCGACGGGCGTTCTTCGGGGCTCTTAGCAAATAGGCGGTTTCTTCCAACGCCTTGTAGTCTTCAAGCGACAACATCACAACCGATTGCTGCCCGTTGCGGGTAATAATGATCGCTTCGTGGTCTTCGCAGACACGGTTCATGGTATCTGCCAGGTTGGCGCGGGCTGTGGTGTAGGTGATGGCGTCCATGGGGCGACCTCCGGATATGTACGCAATACTGTACATATCTCTATCAAAATTGTCACCATGAATCGGGGACAAACCAGTTAAGCGCATTCCCCCTGCGCTCCCCTCCCCAATCCGGTAAACTTCGCGCCCAGAAACCTCACCCTCGCGGTGTCAGGCATAGCCCCTCTTTCCCAGCCAGGTGTCCGCATGGAAATCAAGGTCAACTTTCTCGACAAGCTGCGGCTTGAAGCCAAATTCGACGACTTCACCGTGGTCGCCGACCAGCCCATCCGCTACAAAGGCGACGGCTCGGCCCCCGGCCCGTTCGACTATTTCCTGGCTTCGTCCGCGCTGTGCGCCGCCTACTTCGTCAAGCTGTACTGCCAGACCCGCAACATTTCCACCGACAACATCCGCCTGTCACAGAACAACATTGTCGACCCGGAAAACCGCTACAACCAGATCTTCAAGATCCAGGTGGAACTGCCCGCCGACATGTCCGACAAGGACCGTCAGGGCATCCTGCGCTCCATCGACCGCTGTACCGTGAAGAAGGTGGTGCAGACCGGACCGGAATTCGTGATCGAGGCGGTGGAAAGCATCGACGCCGACGCGCAGGCGCTGCTGATGCCCGGCGCGGACTCGGGAACCCGGACCTGCATTCCCGGCAAGGACCTGCCGCTGGAGGAAACCATCGCCAACATGTCGGCGATCATGGCCGGGCTGGGCATGAAGATCGAGATCGCCTCGTGGCGCAACATCGTGCCCAATGTCTGGTCGCTGCATATCCGCGACGCGCACTCCCCCATGTGCTTCACCAACGGCAAGGGCGCCACCAAGGAAAGCGCGCTGGCGTCGGCGCTGGGCGAGTTCATCGAGCGGCTGAACTGCAATTTCTTCTACCACGGCCAGTTCTGGGGCGAGGACATCGCCAATGCCGATTTCGTGCATTACCCCGACGAAAAGTGGTTCAAGCCGGGCCGCAAGGGCAAGCTGCCCAAGGAAATCCTGGATGACTATTGCCTGGAGATCTACAACCCGGACGGCGAGCTGCTGGGCACGCACCTGTACGACACCAATTCCGGCAACACGGCGCGCGGCATCTGCTCGCTGCCCTTCGTGCGCCAGTCGGATGGGCAAACGGTCTATTTCCCGTCGAACCTGATTGAAAACCTGTTCCTCAGCAACGGCATGAGCGCGGGCAATACGCTGGAAGAAGCGCAGGTGCAGTGCCTGTCGGAAATCTTCGAGCGGGCGGTGAAACGCGAGATACTTGAGGGCGAGATCGCCCTGCCGGATGTACCGATGGACGTGCTGGCGAAGTATCCGGGCATCCTCGCGGGCATCAAGGGTCTGGAAGAGCAAGGCTTTCCGGTGCTGGTGAAGGACGCCTCGCTGGGCGGGCAGTATCCGGTGATGTGCGTGACGCTGATGAACCCGCGCACCGGCGGCGTGTTCGCCTCCTTCGGTGCGCACCCCAGTTTCGAGGTGGCGCTGGAGCGCAGCCTGACCGAACTTCTGCAAGGCCGTAGCTTTGAAGGCCTGAACGACCTGCCCCGCCCCACCTTCAACAGCAATGCCGTGACCGAGCCGAACAACTTCGTGGAGCACTTCATCGACTCCAGCGGGCTGGTGTCCTGGCGTTTCTTCAGCGCCAAGGCGGATTACGAATTCGTGGAATGGGATTTCTCCGGGCACGGCGAAAATTCCAATGCCGACGAGGCGGCGACGCTGTTCGGCATTCTCGAAGAACTGGGCAAGGAAGTGTACATGGCGGTCTATACCCATCTGGGCGCGCCGGGCTGCCGTATCCTGGTGCCGGGCTATTCGGAGATCTATCCGGTGGAAGACCTGGTCTGGGACAACACCAACATCGCCCTGCAGTTCCGCGCCGACATCCTGAACCTGCACCGGCTGGACGACGCGGCGCTGGAAGCGCTGCTGGAACGGCTGGAGGAATGCGAGCTGGACAACTACACCGACATCGTCACGCTGATCGGCATCGAGTTCGACGACAACTCGGTGTGGGGCCAGCTGACGGTGCTGGAGCTGAAGCTGCTGATCCATCTGGCGCTGCAGCAACTGGAAGACGCCAAGGAGCTGGTGGAAACCTTCCTGCAATACAACACCAACACCGTCGAGCGCGGGCTGTTCTACCAGTGCATGGATGTGGTGCTGGAAGTGGTGCTGGATGACGACATGGAGCTGGCGGATTACGAGGCCAATTTCCGGCGCATGTTCGGCCACGAGCGGGTGGACGCGGTGCTGGGTTCGGTGAATGGCAGCGTCCGCTTCCACGGCCTGACGCCCACCAGCATGAAACTGGAAGGGCTGGAGCGGCACCAGCGGCTGGTGGACAACTACACCAAGCTTCACCGGGCGCGGGCGGCGGCGGTTGGCCTGAAAGCCTGATTTTCCCCGGTCGGGCGGGTCTGGTTCTCCCCCGTCCGGCCCGCTACTATTCCCGACCACGCCGCGCGGTCTTTCATGCCGCCGGGAAAGGAACCCGACCAACCGGAAATCACCATGAACAACCTGAAGCAGACCGCCCTCTGGAGCCTGATCGCGCTGGCCGGAGCCGGCGCCCTGGCCGTGCTGGCGCTGAACCGGGGGGAAACCGTCAATGCCGTCTGGCTGATGATCGCCGCCCTCTCCGTCTACCTGATCGCCTACCGTTATTACAGCCGCTTCATCGCCAATACCGTGCTGCAGCTGGACGACAGCCGCGTCACCCCGGCGCATGCCCGCAACGACGGCCTCGACTTCGTGCCTACCGACAAATGGGTGCTGTTCGGTCACCACTTCGCGGCCATTGCCGGGGCCGGGCCGCTGATCGGGCCGGTGCTGGCGGCGCAGATGGGCTACCTGCCTGGCACGTTGTGGATCCTGGCCGGGGTGGTGCTGGCGGGCGCGGTGCAGGATTTCGTCATCCTCTGCTTCTCCACGCGCCGCGATGCGCGCTCGCTGGGCGACATGATCCGTTCGGAACTGGGGCCAATACCGGGCACCATCGCCGGGATCGGCATCCTGGCGATCATGGTGATTTTGCTGGCAGTGCTGGCGCTGGTGGTGGTGAAGGCGCTGGCGCATTCGCCGTGGGGCACGTTCACCATTGCCGCCACCATCCCCATCGCGCTGTTCATGGGCGTCTACATGCGCTACATCCGGCCCGGCCGCATTGGCGAAACGTCGTTGATCGGCTTTGTGCTGCTGATGCTGTCGATCGTGCTGGGCGGCCGCGTCGCGGCGGACCCGGTGCTGGGGCCGCTGTTCACGCTGAAGGGCGAGACGCTGGCGCTGTGCCTGATCGGTTACGGCTTTGTCGCCTCGGTGCTGCCGGTGTGGCTGCTGCTGGCGCCACGTGACTACCTCAGCACCTTCCTGAAGATCGGCACCATCGTCGGGCTGGCGCTGGGCATTTTCGTGGTGATGCCGGAACTGAAGATGCCGGCGCTGACGCCGTTCATTGACGGCAGCGGCCCGGTGTTCGCGGGCAACCTCTTCCCCTTCCTGTTCGTGACGCTGGCCTGCGGCGCGGTGTCGGGCTTCCACGCGCTGGTGGCCTCGGGCACCACGCCGAAGATGCTGGAACGCGAATCGCACATGCGCTTCATCGGCTACGGCGCGATGTTGACCGAATCCTTCGTCGCCATTTCCGCGATGATCGCCGCCTGCGTGCTGGAGCCGGGGCTGTATTTCGCGCTGAACTCGCCGCCCGCGCTGATCGGCACGACTGTTGAAAGCGCGGCCCAGACCATTTCCAGCTGGGGCTTCGTGGTGACGCCGGAAATGCTGGCGCAGACCGCCAAGGACATCGGTGAAAGCAGCATCCTCTCCCGCGCAGGCGGCGCGCCGACGCTGGCGGTGGGCATGGCGCACATCCTGTCCAGCGTCATCGGCGGTCCGGCGATGATGGCGTTCTGGTACCACTTCGCCATCCTGTTCGAGGCGCTGTTCATCCTCACCACCATCGACGCGGGCACGCGCGTCGGCCGCTTCATGATCCAGGACCTGCTGGGCGCGGCCTGGAAGCCGCTGGGCCATACCGACTCGTGGACGGCCAACCTGGCGGCAACGGCGCTGTGCGTGGGCGGCTGGGGCTGGTTCCTCTATCAGGGCGTTATCGACCCGCTGGGCGGCATCAACACGCTGTGGCCGCTGTTCGGCATCGCCAACCAGATGCTGGCGGCCATCGCCCTGCTGCTGGCCAGCACGGTGCTGGTGAAGATGAAGCGCGAGCGCTATGTCTGGGTGACGCTGTTGCCCGCCGTGATGGTGCTGACCATCACCCTGACCGCCGGCTGGCAGAAGCTGTTCCACGAGAACCCGAAGATCGGCTTCCTGGCGCATGCCGACAAGTTCAGCGCGGCCCATGCCAAGGGCGAGGTGCTGGCCCCGGCCAAGAGCCTGGAGCAGATGCAGCAGGTGATCATGAACGATTACATCAATGCGACGCTGTGCGTGGTGTTCCTGGGCGTGGTTCTGTCGATGCTGCTGTTCGCGCTGCGCGCCATGCGCAACGGCCTGCGCAACCCGCAACCCACCGTCAACGAGGTGGTGCGTCAGGAGGCGGCATGACCGATCTTCGCGGGTTATGGCGCAAGCTGCGCGAGGGCGGCGCGCTGATGGTGGGCGTGCCGGACTACGACCGCTACCTGCAGCACATGCGCGAGAAACATCCGGAACTGCCGCCGCTGAGCCGCGAGGCCTTCGTGCGCGGCCGGATGCTGGCGCGTTACGGCGGCAAGGGCACGGGCAAGTGCCCGTGCTGAGCGCTCAAGCGGGGTTGCCCGCCATCATGCCCATGCCCTTCACCCGTAACCGGCGCAGATAATCGGCAATGCGGTTGCTGACCGCCTTCTCCTCCACGTTGTCCGTCTTCGCCACCGTCACCGTTTCACGCAGCACCGGCACCGCCTGCAACTGGCGGTAGCGCTCGACGGTGGACTCCAGGCTCTTGCCCAGCAACCCCTTGCGCAGCGGCTTCGGCAGGTAACGGTAGACCTGCGCCTGATTGATCAGCGAGGCCACGCGCAGGGTGTCCTTGAACGAGGTGTGGACGATGGTCTGCAACTCGGGATATTCCTGTTTCAGCGTCTTGATCATCACCGAAGCGTCGCCGTCGGCCAGTTGCAGCTCGCTGACCAGGATGGCCACCTGATGCGTGGCCAGCAGCGTCAGCGCGCTGGCCATGGTGGTGCGCCACACCACCTGGTGACGGTCGCCCAGCAGTTCCTTCACCGCCTCGAACACCGCCACGTCCTCGTCCAGCACCAGGCAGGTCAGCCCGACCTTCGGGGCGTCCAGCGCCGCCTTGGCCACTTGCGCCTGTTCCAGCTTGCCGGCGATGGCCACCGCTTCGGCGATAGTGTCGCGCAGTTCCTTCGGTCCCCAGGGCTTGTTGATGTAGCGGAATATCTCGCCCTCGTTGACGGCGTCGACGGCGGCATCGACATCGGCATAGCCGGTCAGCAGGATGCGCATGGTGTTCGGCGACATCTGTTTCGCCTGCCGCAGCAGCTGCGTGCCGGTCATGATCGGCATGCGCTGGTCGGAAACCAGCAGGTGGATGCGCTCGCGTTGCAGGATGCGCAGCGCCTCGTGGCCGTCGGTGGTGGCGATCACGTCATACTGCATGCGCAGCAACATGCCCAGCGTGCGCAGGATGCGTTCCTCGTCATCCACCAGCAGTACTTTCGCCTTGGTTGAAATCGCGTTCATGGTCGGGTTCCTCAGGCAACGGCGGACAGGGGGACGGCGCGCGGCAGCGAGATCACGAAACGGGTGCCCTTGCCCACTTCGGACACCACGCGGATGTGGCCGTGATGCTGCTGGATGATCTTGAAGCTGATCGACAGCCCCAGACCGGTACCCTCGCCCACCGGCTTGGTGGTGTAGAAGGGATCGAAAATGCGGCGCAGGCTTTCCGGAGGAATGCCGCAACCGGTGTCCTGCACCGAGACATGCACCCACTCGGCGTCGGACCAGGTCTTGATCAGCAGGTAACCCTGCTCCTTGATGGCCTGCGCGGCGTTGGTGAACAGGTTGAGCAACACCTGGTTGATCTGCGAGGCGGCGCAGCGGATCTTCGGCAGTTCCTCCATGCGCTTCAGCACCTCCACCTTGTATTTCAGGGTGTTGCGGGCAATCAGCAGCGCGCTTTCCACGCAGTCGTTCAGCGAGACATTGTCGGTGGGGGCCTGGTCGAGGCGGCTGAAGTCCTTCAGACCGGTAACCAGTTCGCTGATCTGCTCGACGCCGTAGAAGGTGTCGTTGAACAACTGGTCGAGATCGGCAAACCACTGCGTGAAATCCATCCCGGCCTTGAGGTCGTCAACATTGGCCAGGCATTCGGCGATATCGACATCGGTGGCGGTGGGCGACAGCAGGGTCGCGGCCAGCAACTCGTGCCCTTGCAGAATGAGCTGCATCTGCGCCATGAACTCGCGCACCATTTCGATGTTGTTGTTGACGTAGCCCAGCGGCGTGTTGATCTCGTGCGCCACCCCGGCCACCATCTGTCCCAGCGCCGCCATCTTCTCGCTCTGCACCAGCTGCGCCTGTGACGACGACAGTTGCCGGTAGGCGCGGTTGAGGTCGGCGACGTTGCGGCTCATCTGCTGCTCCATCGCGCCCAGCAGGTGCAGCACCGCGCCCATGCCCAGGTAGCGGCCGTTCTCGGTCAGCACGAAGTCCTCGCTGAGCGGGAACTGCATGTGGGCGGTGATGAAGGCGGCGGCTTCGGCCAGCGGCCGGTCGGCGTCGACGGCCAGCACCTCGGTGCGCATGAAGTCGCGCACCGGCCGCGCGCCGAACAGGTCGCGGCCGAATTTCTTCATGAAGATATCGTTCAGCTGGTGGCGGCTGATCATGCCGACCGGTTCGCCGTTGGCGTTGACCACCGCCAGCGACAGCGCCTTGGCCAGATCGGGTTGCAGGAAGCGTTCGGCGACGTCATTGATGGTGTCGTCGGGGTGGAAGGCGGGCAGCGGCACCGCGAAAGCGCGCAAGGCGGACATGGTTTCTCCTGGCAAAGTCGTTTCCGGAACACATCCCGTGCCGGGTGAAAGGGTTATGCAGGCAGGCTAGGCAACGC
>DASUIL010000057.1:0-2373 GCA_036273075.1 Fluviicoccus sp.
ACCGCTGCCGCTGCCCGCCTACGAAATGGTGATCAAGGCCTCGCACAGCTTCAACCTGCTGGACGCCCGCCGCGCCATCTCCGTCACCGCCCGCCAGCAGTACATCCTGCGCGTGCGGCAACTGGCGCGCGCCGTGGCGCAAAGCTACCTGCACGCCCGCGCCCGCCTGGGCTTCCCCATGGCCCCTGCCGAGTTGCGGGATGAAGTATTGGCGAAACTGGCTGCGGAGGCTGCACAATGACCACTCAACCGTTCCTGGTGGAACTGGGCTGCGAAGAACTGCCCCCGAAATCCCTGAAGACGCTGGCCGACAACTTTCTGGCCGGTATTGAAAACGGCCTGAAGCAGGCCGGTCTGAACTACACCCACGCCCGCCACTTTGCCGCGCCGCGCCGTCTGGCGGTCAGCATCCAGGGGCTGGAAACCCGCCAGCCCGACCGCACGCTGAACGTGGACGGCCCGCCCGTCAAGGCCGCCTTTGACGCCAGCGGCAACCCGACGCAGGCCGCGCTGGGCTTCGCCAAGAAGAACGGCGTCGACATCAGCGAGATCGACCGCAGCGGCGAAAAGCTGCGCTACAGCAAGTCCATTGCCGGTGCTGACGCGGTAACGCTGTTGCCCGGCATCGTCCAGGCCGCTCTGGACGCGCTGCCGATCGCCAAGCGCATGCGCTGGGCCGCTTCCAAGGTCGAATTCGTTCGCCCGACGCAATGGCTGGTGATGCTGCTCGGCAACTCGGTCGTGCCCTGCACGATCCTCGGCCAGACCGCCGGCAATGAAAGCCGTGGCCACCGCTTCATGGCCAATAACGAAACGTTTACCGTCAAGAACCTGGGCAACTACCCCGCCGGGCTGGAACACGGCTACGAAACCGCGCTGGAAACCCTGTACGTGATGCCGGACTTCGCCAAGCGCCGTGAAGCCATCCTCGGCAAGGTGCAGGAACTGGCGGCGAAGGAAGGCGGCAAGGCCGTCATTCCCGAAGCCTTGCTGGATGAAGTCACCGCGCTGGTGGAATACCCGGTGCCGCTGGTGTGCTCCTTCGAGGAGCGTTTCCTGCACGTACCGCAGGAAGCACTGATCTCGACGATGCAGGACAACCAGAAGTATTTCTGCCTGGTCGACGGCAACGGCAAGCTGCTGCCGCGCTTCATCACCGTCGCCAACGTGAAGAGCCCGAACCCGGAATTCATCATCGCCGGTAACGAGAAGGTGGTGCGTCCGCGCCTCACCGACGCCGAGTTCTTCTTCAAGCAGGACAAGAAGGTCAAGCTGGAAAGCCGCAATGAGCGCCTGAAGACGGTGGTCTTCCAGGCCCAGCTCGGCACGGTCTACGAGAAGGCCGAGCGCATCAGCGAGCTGGCGGCGTTCATCGCCGCGCAGATCGGCGGCGACGTGGCGCGGGCGCAGCGCGCCGGTATCCTGTCGAAGTGCGACCTGGCCTCGGAAATGGTCGGGGAATTCCCGGAACTGCAGGGCATTGCCGGTTACCACTACGCGCTGCACGACGGCGAAGCCGAAGAAGTGGCGCTGGCGCTGAACGAGCAGTACCTGCCGAAGTTCGCGGGCGACAGCCTGCCGACCACGAAGGCCGGTCTCAGCGTCGCGCTGGCCGATAAGCTGGATACGCTGGTCGGCATCTTCGGCATCAACCAGCCGCCCACCGGCTCCAAGGACCCGTTCGCGCTGCGCCGCGCCGCCATCGGCCTGCTGCGCATCATCATTGAACAGCAACTGCCGCTGGACCTGACCGTGCTGGCGCAACAGGCGGTCAACGCCTACGGCACGAAGCTGTCCAACGCCAACACCGTCGGCGATGTCTTCGAATTCCTGCTCGGCCGCTATCGCGCCATGTACGAAGAACAGGGCGTAGCCGTGGATGTCATCCAGTCGGTGCAGGCGCTGAAGCCGGGCAAGCCGCTGGACTTCTCGCGCCGGGTACTGGCGGTGCAGGCCTTCCGCGCCCTGCCGGAAGCCGCCGCCCTCGCCGCCGCCAACAAGCGCGTCGCCAACATCCTGGCCAAGGACGAGTCGGTCACCACCGGCACCGTCGACAACGCCCTGCTGGCCGACGCCGCCGAACAGGCGCTGGCGCAACAGGTAGCCGGACTGCAGGCCGAGCTGGCGCCGCTGTTCGCCGCCGGCGACTACACCGCCGCGCTGGCCAAGCTGGCCTCGCTGCGCGAGGTCGTCGACCGCTTCTTCACGGAAGTGATGGTGAACGCGGAAGACCCCGCCGTGCGCCGCAACCGCCTGACGCTGTTGGCCAACCTGCGCGCCCTCTTCCTGGCAATTGCGGATATCTCGCAATTGCAGTAAGAAGGAAAGTCGCAACCAACGTGAAAACGGCCCCTTGCGGGCCGTTTTCATTTT
>DASUIL010000058.1:0-9257 GCA_036273075.1 Fluviicoccus sp.
GCGTGGCAGACATCGGTCAGTTGCAGGATGGGGGTCATGGCGGCGCTCCTAGCTGTTGCGGATGGCCTTGACCGGGTCAAGGGCGGCGGCGCGCGAGGCGGGCAAGGCGGCGGCGAGCAGGCCGGTGAACACCGCCACGGCAATGGCGGAGAGGAACAGTTCGGGCGTCAGCGCGATGGGGAACAGCGGATCGCCCTGCGTGTTGCGCACCAGTCCGGCGAACAGCCGGGCCAGCCCCGCCCCGGCGACGCTGCCCGCCAGCGCCCCCAGCAGCCCCAGCACGCCGCCCTGGATCAGGAACACGCGCAACACCGCCCGCCGCGGCATGCCCATGGCGCGCAGGATGCCGATGTCGCGCTGCTTCTGCACCACCGCCACCGCCAGCACGCTGGCGATGCCGAAGGCCACCGACACCAGCACGAAGAACCGGATGACGCTGCTGGACGCGCTTTGCGAGCGCAGGCCGGTCATCAGCTGTTGGTTGCTGGACATCCAGCTTTCCGCGCGGATGTCATAACGCTGTTGCAGGCGGGCGGCCACGGTGTCGGCGGCAAACAGCTCGCGCACGGTCAGGTCGATGCCGGTGATTTCGCCGGTCAGGTTGAGCAGGTTCTGCGCCGAGCGCAGCGACAGGAACACCCAGCGCCGGTCCGGGTCCTTCACCCCCAGTTCGAAGATGCCGCGCACGGTGACATTGAGGCTGCGACCGCCCGCGCTTTGCAGCGTGAGCCGGTCACCGGTGCCGATGCCCAGTTCATCGGCCAGGCGGCGGCCGATCACCGCCTCCTCGCTGCCCAGCCGCAGTTCGCCGGACACCAGCTGGGTGTGCAGAGGGATGATGCGGGTATAAGCCTCCGGGTCGATGCCGATCACCGCCACCGACTTGTCCGCGACCCCGCGCAGGGCAAACGCCGCCCCGGACACCAGCGGCGACACGGCTGTGATCTCCGGCTCGGCGGCCAGTTGCCGCAGCAGCAGGGCGCTGTTGAGGATGGGCGCGACCCTCTGCGGGCGCGGCTGCACCGACTGGAATTCGAGTGGGCCGGGCAGATGCGCGGGGATGACGACACGGTCGGGCGCGGTGAGGGTGATGTGCGCCTGCGAGCCCAGCGTGCGGGCGATGATATTGGCCTGCAGGCCGTTGATCAGCGCCGTCAGGAACACCACCACCGCCACGCCCAGCCCGATGCCGGCGGCGATCAGCGCGGTTTGCGCCCGGCCTTCGCGCAGCAGGCGCACCGCCAGCTGCCATTCGAAATTCATGGCGTCTTTCCCGAGGCACGCAGCGACTGGCCCGCTTTGAGGCCGACAGGATTGCTGACGATGATGTCCTGCGCCGTCAGGCCCGACAGCACTTCCACCCGGCCGTCCGCCTTGCGGCCGGGGCGCACCGGCCGGAACACCGCCTTGCCGTCCTGCACCAGCCAGACGCCGGTCTGACCGGCCAGTTGCTGGACCGCCGTCGCCGACACGGTCGGCACCGCCGCCTCGTCCTGCCCGGCCACCTGCACCGACAGCGTCAGGCCTTCACGCAGGAAGTCGGGCCACTGCTTCGCGCCCAGCCGCAGGCGCACGGTGCCGCGCACGCTGTCGATACCGGGGGAAATGCGGGTGATCCGCGCCTCGAACGGTCGGTCGGGCCAGGCGTCGGCCACCAGCGTCGCAGCCTGGCCGACCGCCAGTTGCGGCAGCCAGCGTTCATCCAGGTCGGCCACCACCTCGCGGCCTTGGGCGGCGGAAATCTCCAGCAGGCTGTCCCCGGCGCGCACGCGCTCGCCCGGCTCCACCAGCCGCCGCTGCACCACCCCGGCCACCGGGCTGGTGACACGGGACCGGCTCTGCCGCAATTGCGCGGTGCGGGCCTGTTCACGCGCCTGCGCCAGCGCCGCCGCGCGGCTGCGGGTGTCGATGCCGCCTTCCTGCACCGCCGCCAGCGTCAGTTCGGCCTGCTTCAGGTCGTTGTCACGCAGGGCCAGGGATTCACGGGCGGCGGCCAACGCATCCGCCGAGACATCCTGGGTCGCCTTGAGTTCATTCAGGGAGTCAAACTGGCGCTGGGCCTGCTGCCGCAGCACCTTCGCCTGATCGCGCCGCAACAGCGCCTGCGGCCGATCCTGCTGCGCCAGCCGTTGCAGGCTCAGTTCGGCCACGCGCACGGCGGCGTCGGCCTGCGCGCGCTGGATTTCACCGTCCGGGTCCTGCAATTCCGCCAGCACCTCGCCCGCCCGCACCGCCCGGCCTTCCACCGCCAGACTGCGCAGCAGGCCGTCGGTTTCGGCGCGCACCGGCAGCGTCGCTTCGGTCTGCACGCGGCCGTTGGCGACAATGCTCTGCCGGAACGGCTGCGGGCTGAGGCGCTCGGTCGGCACCGTGGCGGGCAGTTGCCGCCAGAACAGGACGCCGCCGAGGGTCAGGAGGAGCAGCAGGATGGCGACAGCGGTTTTTTTCATGGTCGGGTCTTCGTTAACCGTCGAAAGTGCTTTTCCCTCTCCCAAGGTCTGGGAGCGGGTGGCGCGAAGCGCCGGGAGAGGGTTCGATGGTGGCCGCTTGGGAAAGTCTGTGTCTAACCACGGCCAATCCCCCCTCTCCCTAGCCCTCTCCCCCAATGGGAGAGGGAACCTAATATATTCAACTTTTAACGATGCCATAGCCCCCCGGAAGGGGACAAACGGTCAGCCCTCCCCGGCCAGCCCGGCGTACAGCTCGTTTTCCTGGTCGAAGTGCAGCCGCAGGATCGCCTCCAGCGCGAACAGCTGCCGCACCAGCCGCTGGCGGCTGCGTTCGTCGGGCGCGGTGTCGGCGGACAGGGCATCGACATCGCGGCGGATCAACTCGCACAGGTGCAGGATCTCGCGGTGGGTGCGGCTGAACAGCGCCAGCGGGTCGTGCCCCGGCATGCGCTGCGCCAGCGCCGGGTGCAGGTGGCGTTCATCGCCTTGCTCGTGCGGCACCAGTTCCCCGGCCAGCACCTGCGTCAGGCCGGTCAGCCCGGCCAGGTCGGGCGCGCGGCCCGGCGTCAGGCTTTCCGCCTGCGCGCGCAGGCGGTCAAGCAGGGGTTGCAGGTCGCGGTGCGCCGCCGCCAGCCGCGCCTGTTCGTCCACCGACAGCGCCGGCACCGGACGCGACAAGGGCCGCAGGGCGCGCAGCGCGTTGAGGATGACGGCGACGTCGATCAGTTCCTGCAACACCGCCCCGGCCAGCGGCGTCAGGTAGCCGGCCGCCGCCACAACCATGGCGATGCCGGACAGCGCCATGCCCGCCAGCACGCTCTGCCGGGCAATGGCGCGGGTGCGGCGGGCCAGCGCCAGCCCTTCCGCCAGCCGGTCCAGGCGGTCCACCATCAATACCACGTCCGCCGCCTCGGAACTGGCCCCGGCCCCGCGCGCGCCCATGGCGATGCCGACATCGGCCAGGGCCAGCGCCGGGGCGTCGTTGATGCCGTCGCCGGTCATCAGCGTCACCCCGCCCTCGCGTTCGCGGCGCACCGCCTCCACCTTGCCCTCCGGCGTCAGCCCGGCATACACCGCATCCAGCCCCAGCACCGCGCCGATGCTGTCGGCAATGTCCTGACGGTCGCCGGTGGCCATCGACAAGCGTTCGATACCGGCGGCGCGCAGGGCGCGGATGGCGCGCGGCGTATCGGGACGGATTTCATCCTGCATGCGCAGCACCCCGGCCACCCGGCCGTCCACCGCCACGAACACCGCCATGCCGCCTTCGTTCAGCGCCCGCTCCAGCGCCGCCTGCGCCCAGTCCGGCGCATCGGCCACCGACCGCACCCAGTCCGGCTGTCCCGCCGCCACCCGATGGCCGTCCACGATGCCGGACAGCCCGTGACCCGGCGCATCTTCCAGCCCGGTCGGCGTCGACAGCGCCAGCCCGCGCGCCCGCGCCACCTGCACCAGCGCCGCCGACACCGGATGCAGCGACACCTGTTCCAGCGAGGCGCACAGCGTCAGCACCGCTTCGCCGCTCAGGACACCGTCGGTTTCAATATCCACCAGCCGCGCCAGCCCGGTGGTGAGGGTGCCGGTCTTGTCCAGCAGCAGGCGCTTGCCGTCAGCCAGCGCCTCCAGCGCCGCGCCGTTCTTGATCAGGATGCCGCGCCGCGCCGCCGCCGAGATACCGGAGACAATCGCCACCGGCGCGGCCAGGATCAGCGGGCACGGCGTCGCCACCACCAGCACCGCCAGCGCCCGCAGCGGGTCGCCGGACAGCAGCCAGGCCAGCCCCGCCACCGCCAGCGTCAGCGGCACCAGCCAGAAGGCGTAGCGGTCGGCCATGCGGGTGAAGGGGGCCTTGCCGGTTTGCGCTTCCTGCACCAGCCGCACGATGGCGGCGTAGGTGCTGTCGGCGGCGGAGCGCAGCGCGGTCAGTTCAAAGCCCTGCCCGAGGTTGAGCGTACCGCTGGCCACCGCCTCGCCGTCGGCGTGGCTGACTGGCAGCGACTCGCCGGTCAGCGAGGATTCATCCAGCGACACCGGACCGCCCGCCGCCACCAGCCCGTCCACCGGCAGCACCGCGCCGGTTTTCACCAGCAGCCGGTCGCCGGCGCGCACCTCGGCCACCGCGACGGTGCGCCAGACCCCGTCTTCCTGCCGTTCCACCGTGGCGGGCGTGCGCGCCAGCAGCGCGGTCAGCTCGCGGCGGGCGCGGTTGGCGGCAAAGCTTTCCAGCGCCTGGCCGCCCGCGAACATCAGCGCGATGACGGCGGCGGTCAGCGACTGCCCCAGCAGCAGCGCCCCGCCCATCGCCAGCCCCGCCACCAGGTCCACGCCCCATTCGCCCCGGCGCAGCTTGCGCAGGCTTTCCACCCCCAGCCACAGCAGCACCGGCAGGGTGGCCAGTTGCCACAGCCGGGCGGCGGCTTCGTCGGCTCCGCTAAGGGCCAAGACGCCGCCGGTGGCGGTGAGCAGCAGGATCAGGGGCAGCAGCAGTTTGTGCATTCAAACTCCGGGCATGGCGGCGGGAACGGCCCTCAATGGCGGCCGTCCTTGTGCAGGGCTTTCAGGTCAGTATACGGCAGGTCGATGATGCCCAGCGGTCCGCGAATCAGGGTCATCTCGCGGCGGTCGCCGGGGGTGGTGAAGGTGAAATTGGCGGCCTCGCCGAATTCCTCGATGCCCGGCCACTCGCCCTCGGCCGGGGCCCAGTGCTGGCGGCCCTCGCCACTGGATTGCAGCACATAGGGCACGGTGATCCGTTCACCGTGGAATTTCATGCCCAGATGGATGCCCAGATTTCCGGCCAGCGCCAGCCCGAAGCCGAACAGCGCCGCGACGATCACCGCCCCCGGCCCGTCCTTTTCGCGGCGGATGTATTCCCAGGCGGGTACGGCCCCGGCGGCGAACAGGGCCAGCACCAGCACGGTAAACGCCGGATGCTCCAGGTTGCGCGCGCCGATGAAATTCGGTGAGAAGATGGCGGGAATGGTCAGCGCGGCCATGGCGGCGGTGACATAGCCCGCGCGCTTGCCCAGATCCATCTCGGTGCGCTGCGCGGCCAGCATCTGCACAGGCCCGGCCTGACTAAGGGTCAGGTCGGACCGCCAGGCGCGCAGGCTTTGCAGCACCGGCGGTTCGCGGCGGGTGTCCAGGCTGTCGCGGAAGGCCTGCAGCAGGCCGATGCCCTCGGGACTCCACAGCGCCAGCGGCAGCATGATCTTGCGGGCGCGGGTTTGCAGCAGGGCGTAGCCGGGTTGGCGCTTGGCCAGGGTCTTGGGCAGACTGACGGCTTCCAGTTCGTCCCAGCCCAGCCGGAAATTGCCGATCCATGCGCCGCTGCGTTCCAGGCCGCGCGCGCTGAAGGTCAGCCGGGCGCGCAGGGTGACGCGCAGGATCAGCAGCGGCAGCGCCGCCCAGGACAACAGCATGATCAGCATGAATTCGCGCGGGAAGGCGGCTTCGGGGGTGGTCAGCCAGACGGGCAGCATGGAGAGCGGGATGAAGAAGCAGCCCAGCAGGCCGAGCAGCCGAATGACGGGGCTGACGATGTAGGTGGCCGGGACGGCGGGGGTGGCAGGTGCGGTGGTGTTTTCGGGGAAGCGGATGTTCATGCGCGGGCGGTCCTTTTCCGGGTTGTCCGTGATGGGGGTTTTGAAGGCACTGTACTGAACGTTATTCGGGCTTGCAATGCGGGTGGTGGCGCAATGGGTTGTGACATGTGGGTTTGGGGCGGTGAAAAGGATCGAGTTGCCGGAGGGGTGTTTCCGTGGTAGGTTGATTTTTAATGAAATCAGCGTGTTAGCGCTGGTGGAGATGAAAGTAGGCGTATCCAGGGAAAAGCAAGGGTCGCGAATACGGGTTTAATTTAAAGTTGGGCGTCATGAACTTCATAGGGATACTACTTGCGATTGGATTGCTGTTATTCGTCGCGAACGATATCTATTATGTGTCTAGTTCCTGGTCAGCCTTCAAGGCTGATGATGTGGCTATACACGTTCAATTTCAAACGCTTAGCTTTTTGGTTGCGGCTTGGCATCTTTGGCTTACTCGTCGTAGTTGGCACAGTGACAGCTCAATCCATTGCAAGTTGGTTGCTTCACTTTTATTGCTTTTCGTACTGGTGGTGCTCAACTCGCTATTCATGCCATTAGCGCATCACGCTGAATCGGTCGATGGCACGATTGGGGTACGTTTGATTTTGGCGGTAGCGTTATTAGCATCTGGCATCACATTGTTTGTTTGGTCTTGGCGCGTGGGAGATCGGAGCCACCCCCCCGAATTAGTCCGGGAACCGTATAAAGATAACGACGCTGAAAGCGACGTCTGATTCCACGTTAGCTGACATGAGAGAAATTCGTGAGCACGCCATTTAGACACTCAGCAGGCTTCAGCAAACGGATGGAGTATTGGATCATCGGCCTCATGCTTCGGGAGGGTCTTGATGTCTACGTTCCACTGGTCGATGACGATGCGATTGATGCGGTCGTAAAGAAGCGCGACGGTGGCTTTGCTGAAGTTCAAATCAAGGCTAGATCACATAATGTGAAATTCGGCGACGGTGGACTTTTTGCCGCCATTGAGCACGAGCACCGTAAGAACTATTGGTTCGTATTTCACTCCGAACGTCTAAATACTACGTTTATTTTGTCATCTGAAGAGTTCATCGCCGAGGCGGTACAAAACAAGACCGGGAAAAACGCGGGAAAGAGAAGTCTATGGTTCAACGGAGTCCGCAAAAACAAGGAAACCGGCGAGCGAGAGGAATATGTTAAGGAACGATATCAAAAGTATGTTGCCAAGACTTTTCGGCGAATCGTCGAGGAGGATTTGGGCTAAAAATTTTCAGGGTGCCCCAATCACTGGAAATCAGGGAAAGCCCCGATTCAGTCCGTCAACCTTTGACCGCGCCACCATCCCCCAACTCTTCAAAGTAAAGATCGGCATCAAAATCCGCCCCAATGAAGGCCAGAAAGGCCATGGTTTCCTTGCTGAGGAAAAGCGCCGGACTGCACGTGGAGTCGAACTTGCCGGTACATACGACATAAGTTTTGAACCGCTGCCCAAGACTACGGAGCATCTCCGCTTTCGGCTTCAACACCTCCGTGAGTGCTTCGATGTGCTCAGCCAAATTCGTATTGCTTCGGGGAAGCGGACTGTGAAAACACCATCCGCTGTCCTTGCGGGCAGATACATAACGCCCCGGCTCGCCCTTGCGCCAGCATTCGCTCGGGGCAAGTCCCAGAACCCGCGAGATTTCCTCCAGAGGGAGTTCCTCCGCATTTATGCAGTAGTAGGCATAGCCGTGCGGCATTGTTGGAAATCCTCGTGAATTACAGCGGTGAGAACCCGATTGAAAACTCTTCCGACCTCATCGCATTAAACGGGTCATACAGTCTGCTCGACTGCCTGACGCACATGTCCGTCATACCTTGGGCGACTTGAAAAAATACCCCAAAGCAACTGCTGCTACGGGCCATAGCCCAACGGCAATATGCCCGGCAACCGGCCCGATGTACCGCTTGGCAACGATACTCAACACAAAAAGCAAAATGGCCGCTGCAAAAATGGATAACCAATTGGTTTTAAGCCCTGCACCGCAAGCGGGGCACTTATAGGCGTCCTCATTCAAACCAAGACGAGTTGCCTCACCCTCGCACTTGATGAACCCATCCACACGTACCTTGCAGCAGGGACAACGCGGCTTGAACATGACCTTCTCCCTTAGTGCCGATGCAGGGCTTGCAAGTCGCCAAGCGGGATATCAACAATCCCGAAAGGTCCCCGGACCAAGGTCATCTTCCGTTCCAAACCGACTTCGGTATAACGGAAATCACCTGAAAATCCGTTATTTTCCAGGACCGGGAATCCGGGTGTCACGGACTGCCAAATCTGACGATCCTTCTCTGTTTTCTCCAGCCTGTACGTGACCTTCACTGTCTCACCCACAAATTTCATGGACAGGTGCAAGCCCAGATTTCCAGCCAGTGCCATGCTTAGACCAAACAGCCCGGCCACCAGGACAGCCCCGAATCCCGGCTTCTCACGGCGAATGAATTCAAGCGCCGGGAAGAATCCGAGCCCAAAGAAAATCAGCAAAGCCCAATAAAAGCCAGGGTGTTCAAGATTGACGGTGCCATTCACCATCGGAAGAAAAATGGACACTACACACAAGACGGCCATTGCCATGGCGACATAACCCGCCCGGTTGCCCAAATCCAGGCTACCAAGTTCTTTCCGGTATACTTCACTCTCAACTTCCGCACTCGCGGCCTCAATATCTGGCCGATATCGGCGAACACCGGCCAGCAGATGCGGCTCAACAGAACCGGCATTGGGCTGCAGGCATCGAACTGCCTGAGTAAGGGGCGTTGCTTTCCGGCACCAGAAAAACAACGGCAATCTTTTCCAACCTTCCGCGGACTGGACAAGCAATGCATGCGATACCTGACCTTGCTCACCGGATATCCGGACAGCCGAAATTTCGGACCACTTGAGATCAAAACTTTCAAGGAGGGCTCCACGGAACTCAATGCCTTGCTCTGAAAGAATCACCGTCATTCTCAGAAACCGGTACAGGCAAACCGCGAGACACAGCATCACGAACAACAGCGCCGGTGGCATGGGTGTTGCCTGTTCCAGGGTCACGGATTGCAAATGTGGAAATACGGGCATCGCCAAAGGCAGGTACAGCACGGTCTGGAGTACGGGATTTATGTGGAAAATTTCGCGCTTTCCGACTTGATCAGGCAACGTCAGCTTCATATGACCTTCCTTGGTTCGTTGCGTTATTTTAGTCATGAATCACCCCCCACA
>DASUIL010000059.1:0-2857 GCA_036273075.1 Fluviicoccus sp.
GCCTGCCGTCAGGCGCGGCGCTGGCGGGACGAGGGACTGGAGTTGCGGGTGGCGGTCAACCTTTCCGGCCGCCAGTTCAGCGACCGGCAGCTGGTGGAGACGGTGCGCCGGGCCCTGGCGGAGAGCGGCCTGCCGCCGCGCCTGCTGAAGCTGGAGATCACCGAAAGCGCGGTGATGCGCAACGCCGAGGAGGCCGTGCGCATTATGGAGGAGCTGAAGGCGCTGGGGCTGGACATTTCGCTGGACGACTTCGGCACCGGCTATTCCTCGCTGGCCTATTTGCGCCGTTTTCCCATCGACCAGTTGAAGATCGATCTGTCCTTCGTGCAGGAAATCACCCGCCATCCGGACGGCGCCGCCATCGTGCGCGGCATCATCGGCCTGGCGCAGAGCCTGCGCCTGCAAACGGTGGCGGAAGGGGTGGAAACGGTGGCGCAGCGCGACTTCCTCAAGGACGCCGGTTGCGATCTGGTGCAGGGTTTCCTGCTGAGCCGGCCGCTGCCGCCGGAGGATCTGGCGGCGTTGCTGCGGCGGGAGGGGCCGGCGGCGATGGGTTGAGGGGGTAGCCTACCCTCGCCGCAATCTTACCCGCGTAATCTCCGACGGCGCGCCAAAGCGCATGGGCGGTCCCCAATATCCCGTGCCCCGGCTGGTATAAACCCACAATTCCTCCCATCGCCGCAGCCCCGCCACGAACGGCTGTTGCAGCGGCACAAAATGGTTCCACGGCCAGAACTGCCCGCCGTGCGTGTGTCCCGACAGCTGTACGTGGAACCCTGCCTCCGCCGCCGCCTTCGCCGAGCGCGGCTGGTGCGCCAGCAGCACCTTCGGGCCATGTTCCGGCGCACCCGCTAGCGCGGCGTGCGGGTCGCTGCGATGGTCCTCGTGGAACAGGTGCGCGGAATAGTCGGTGACGCCGGCCAGCGTCACGGCATGGCCGTCGTGGTCCAGCGCCACATGCTCGTTCAGCAGCACTGTCAGCCCCAGCCGCCGCAGTTCTTCAATCCACGACAGCGCCCCCGAGTAGTACTCGTGGTTGCCGGTCACGAAGAAGACGCCGTGCCGCGCCTGCAGCCGGGCGAGGGGTTCGGTGTGTTCGGCCAGTTCGTGCACGCTGCCGTCCACCAGGTCGCCGGTGATGGCCACGGCGTCGGCGTTCAGGCCGTTCACCCTTGCCACGATGGCCTCCAGGTAATCGCCCTTGATGGTGGGGCCGACGTGGATATCGCTGAGCTGGACGATGGTGAAGCCGTCCAGCGCGGGGGGCAGGTCGGGCAGGAAGATATCCACGTCCTTCACCGGTGCGGTGCGGCGGGCGAAGAACAGGCCGAGCAGCGTGGCCAGCAGCGCGGCGGCGGCCACGCCCTGCGCGCTGAGGGCGGTGAGGCGGTCCGAGGCTTCCCCGCTCAGCAGTCCCCACAGTCCCAGCCCGACATCGCGCAGCAGCGTCAGCACAAAGAACCAGGAAAACAGGCCCATCGACAGCGTGGACAGCCAGGCCAGCAAGGGATGATGCGTGCGCCAGAAGCGCGGCACCATGGGCATCAACAGGCAGGACAGCGCCAGCCAGACGCCGCCGGGGACGGCCAGCGGCAACGGCAGCCAGGGCAGCAGCCGCAGGCCGACATAGCCGTGCACCAGCGCCAGCAGGGACAAGAAGACGATCAGGACGGGACGGATTTTCATGGGCGACAGGCCGGGCGATGACCGGCGCTTCCTCAGCGGGGACGGGTGTGGTATTGAACGGGAAATGAGGCTGGGGCCGCGCGGTTGCAAGGGGCGACCGCCGCCGTTCGTCGGGAAAGTGTGATGAATATCGAACTGAGGGAATTGCCGCCGGTGACGGTGGCCTGTTTGCGTTACATCGGACCCTACGGTCCGGGCATCGAGCCCTTCTGGCGCAACACGGTGTATGCGTGGCTGCGGGAGGAGGGCATGCTGGGCCGGGCGCGTTACGGTGTCAGCCTGGACAATCCCGGGGTGACGCCGCCGGAACAATGCCGCTATGACGCCGGGGTGGAAGCGCCGCTGGGTTATGTCCCGACCGGCGACGCGCATTTGACGGCCTTGCCGGGCGGCCTCTACGCGGTGCTGCCGTTCAGCGGTCCGCCCGCGGAGATCGGCGCGGCCTGGCATGCGCTGCTGGAGGAATGGCTGCCCGGCAGCGGCTACCGCCACGCCGGGTCGCCGCCTTACGAGTACATGCCCGCCGAAGGATCCTTCAACCCGGCCACCGGGGAGATCCGCTGCGAGATCTGCGTGCCGGTGACGCGCTAGACCCGGCTCACCAGCCCCACGGCACCGACACCTTCGCCCAGACATTCGTGCCCTTCGGCCGGTTTTCGACGCTGAATTCCTTTTCCCAGCGCAACTCGGCGCTGGCGTATTTCAGGAAGGTGAAATACAGCGCCGGGCCGATAGCCGAGGCCTTGCCGCGATTGCCCACTTCCACGCCGCTGACCGTGTCATCGGAAAGCTGCTTCAGGAAATAGCCGTTGAGGCCGACATGCAGGTTGCTGAGCGCCTGATAGCTGAGCGAGTAGTCCAGATGCGCGATGCGCCCGGAGCGGTAATCGGTGTCGGGATTGGTCTGGTTGAAGCTGTAGGTGAACTTGCCGGACACTTCCAGCTTGTCGGTCGGTTGCCAGGTGACCGGAATCACCGGCTTGTAGGTGGTGTAGTTGGTGCTGGTGTTGGCCAGCCGCGCTGCATCGTAAGCGCCGGTGGGCTTGGTGATTTCCAGCGCCGCCGCGATGCTCAGGTTTTTCCCCTTGCCCCAGACAATGGCGGGTGCGACGGTGATGTCGCCCTGACCGCTTTCCTCATCCTGCATGCCGAAACCGGCGATGGTCACTTC
>DASUIL010000060.1:0-3778 GCA_036273075.1 Fluviicoccus sp.
GGGCGTGGTTACGCTCAGCGGCCAGGTGACCAGCAATGCCGAGCGATCGCTGGCCATTGAGCTGGCGCAAAACCTGCGCGGCGTAATCCGTGTCGAAGCCAAGGGCCTGAAGTCCGGCCCCGATTGATACCCAGCGGCGGCGTCCTGCATCCGGGCTGCCGCCCCCCTTGCTTTCTGCATAACAGGTGGAAAATTTCATGAAATCATTTATCCGTAATTCCGGCACCGCCCTGGCGCTGGTCGGCATGCTGACCGTCAGCCTGCCGTTGCAGGCCGCCGTCCTGGATACCGAAACCGTCATTGCCGGTACTGCTCAGGCGGCAGCGTCAGTGCAGCAACGCCAGGACGTGACCGGCTTCCTGGCGCGCGCCGATGTGCGGCAACAGCTGTCGCGGCTGGGCGTCAACCCGGATCAGGCGGCGGCGCGGGTCGCCGCCCTGTCCAATGAGGAAGTCGCCGGCCTGCACGCCAGGCTGCCGCAGGCGCAGGCCGGCGGCGATATCCTGGGCGCGGTGCTGTTCGTCTTTCTGGTGCTGCTGGTCACGGATCTCCTTGGCCTCACCAAGGTGTTCCCGTTCACCCGTTCCCGCTAACCCGTCACGGCGGTCGGGCGCCTGCCCGCCCGCCGGAGATTCCCATGTCCGCATCCAGGATGTCCGGGATGCTGCTGGCGGTTCTGCTGTCCGGCTGCACCGCGCCGCAGACCCGCCAGTGGCTGTCCTCGGAAGCAACCATTACCCCGGCACGGCAACTGGCCGTGCCTTTTTTTGCCCAGGAAATCCATCAGTGCGGCCCGGCGGCGCTGGCGTCGATGCTGCAGGCCAGCGGCGCGGCAGTGACGCCGGAAATGCTGCTGCCCCGGGTCTATACCCCCGGTCGGCAGGGCAGTCTGGCCGTGGAGCTGGTGGCCGCCACCCGTCGTCACCAGCGGTTGCCCTATGTGCTGCCCGGCCGTCTGGAGGCCGTGATCGACGCCGTCAATCACGGTCTGCCGGTGCTGGTGTTGCAGAACAACGGTCTGGCGGTCTACCCGCTCTGGCATTTCGCGGTGGTCACCGGAGTGGATTTGTCACAGCGGGAATTCCGGCTGCATTCCGGCCGCACCGAAGACTTGCGGATCGGGTTTTCCACCTTCGAGCGGACTTGGGCGCGCAGCGGCTATTGGGCGTTGCTGGTGCTGGACCCGGCCATGTTGCCGGACTGGGTTGAAGCCGGGCGGGTATTGCCGCCACTGGCGGTGATGGAGAAATACGGCGCCGCCGGGGCCGCCCTGCCGGGTTACCGGCGGGCGGTGGCGCTGTGGCCGCAGAATCCGCTGGCCTGGCTGGGCCTGGCCAATACGGCGGTGCGCTTGCAGCGCCCCGCCGAGGCCGAACCGGCGTTCCGGCAACTGGTGACGGCGTTTCCCGACTTTGCCCCCGGTTTCAACAACTATGCGGATTTCCTGAAACAGCAGGGCCGGGCGGTGGAAGCCCTGCCGCTGGCGCAACGGGCGGTGGCCTTGCAGGACGGGGATTTGACCCGGCAGACCCTGCATGAGGTGGAAGCCGTGCTGGCCGAAGGCTCAAGCCGTTAGTCCGGGCCGGCCGCCGCCATTTTCAGCCCGCATAACGCTTTCGCCACTTTCCCCAGTTCCGCTCCCGGTCCTGTTCCCGGTAGGCCCGCAATTCATCCAGTTGCCGGTAGATGGCGGCCGCCACCTTGTCCCGCATCGCCCACAACTGCGATTCGTCGGTCACATCGACCCCGACCGTGGAAATGCGCTCCCCGAAGCTGAAATACAGCGCCTGCGGCCGGGGCGCCAGCGTCGGGCCCAGCCCGCGCACCAGCGGCGGCACCGCCTCGCCGTCGCGGAACAGGTGGGGAACCCCCAGCACCTTCAGCGCCTTCTGCACCGGACGGCTGTGCCGGAAATCGTCGCCGTCGGCGAGGATGGTGTAGCACTCGTCCGCCCCCAGCGAGGCGAAGGGAATGATGTCGTAGCCGTGCTTGGCCGCCTGCCGCACAAAGCCCAGCCGTTTTTTCCAGACCAGCGTGTAGTTCTCGTCCTTGTGATGCCACACCTCGCGCGCGCCGCCGGGATAGACCAGTACGGATTCCCCGGCCTCCATCAGCTTGTCGCAGTTTTCCGGATTGGCCGGAACGACCCCGATCTTCAGCAGGAAGTGTTTCCAGCCCGGATAGTCAAAATGGCCGCGGTCGCCCAGCGGCCGCAGGTGGATGCCGCGTTCATGGCTCAGGTGTTCCATCAGCAAGGGCACATCCAGCAGGGCATAGAGGGTGTGGTTGCCCACGTACAGCGCCGGGCGGGAGGAATCCAGTTGTTCCATGCCCAGGAAGGTGGGGCGGAAGTAGGTTCGCGGGCCGGTCGTGGCCAGATGCTGGGCGAGGGCGGGCCAGGGTTTGAAGTCGTGGACAATGTCCGGTTCGGGCGCAGCCTCGCGGGCTTGGCGTCGTTTCCGCAGGGCGACCACCATGCCGGCGGTGGCCACGGCCGCCGCCGCAGCGGCGGTGAGTTTCATGGGGCTGAGCCGGAGCATGACCGGGTTCTCCTGGGGGCGTTGCCTGAAACGGTGGGGAGCAGGGCTGGGTTTAACCATACACGGGATATGGGAATTATCAAGGTTCCAGATGGGGGAGAGCGCAGACAAGCGGGGGCTTTCCGGCGTTCCGCCCCGCGCGGTCATCGGCGCTTTGCCCGGCGAGTTCCCTGTGCCAGACTGCCAGTCCCGAAGCCCGTTTCCCGGAGCCGTCCATGCCTTTCACCCTGCCGCCGCGTGACACCTGGATTGACCATACCAGCGACATCCGTACCGACATTGATACCCTGTATGCCCTGCTGTCCGACATTGACCGCTGGCCGGAGTGGACGCCGGGCCTGCGCGCCATTGTGCGGCGGCGGCCGGGGGTTGCCGCTCCCGGGGATGCGTTCCTGATGGTGCTGGAGGCGCCGGTGATCGGCCGCCTGCCACTGCCCTGCACGGTGTACCGGAATGAGCCACATTTGCTGGAGTGGGGTGGCGGGGCGATGGGGTCTGTGATCCGGCACTCGCTGGAGTTGACGGTGATTGACGCCAATACCACGCGTTTGCGGCATGTGGAATATGCGACCGGGCTGCTGGCGGTGTTGACGCGGCCGGTGGCGCGGTTTGCGCGCGGGCATGATTTGCGGTGGTCGGAGGCGATTGAGGGGAGGTTTCGGTGAGGGGGTTGAGTGTGGAAAATGCTTTTCCCTCTCCCAAGGTCTGGGAGAGGGTGGCGCGAAGCGCCGGGAGAGGGTTCGGCGGTGGTGGCTTGAGGGTGCGTGTTCGAGCCACTGACTGTCCCCCCTCTCCCTAGCCCTCTCCCCCAGGGGGAGAGGGGACTGACCAGCATAACCATTCAGCTCAGGCCAACTTTCCTGCCTTCCATTGACAAAGTTCCAAAAAGGAACCTAATATCAACCCATACCCCGGAAGCTGCTTTACCCATGTAAAAAATGTGGTCATGCATGCTAAGATATACCCCATGGGGTGTACGGCCAAGACCGCTACACCCGGCGCCGCCGCAGGAGTCGTCATGACCTTCGTCGTTCTTGAAGATGGCATCCGCTGCAAGCACACCGATGGTGTGGAAGTCGGCGCCTGAGTTTCTGTCTATCCTTCCGGAGCCTTACCGATGTCCTTCGCCAAAGAAACCGTGCAGACCGTCCACCACTGGAACGACACCCTGTTCAGCTTCACCACCAGCCGCGACCCGTCCATGCGCTTCCGCACCGGCCAGTTCGTCATGATCGGGC
>DASUIL010000061.1:0-7968 GCA_036273075.1 Fluviicoccus sp.
GAAAACGCCCGCCACACCAGATCATCCCGCACGATAAAGTCCCACACCGCCAGAATGCTCAGCACCGTGCAGAACAGCAGGCACAGTGAAATCACCGCGAAGGAAATGCTGCGCACCAGCGCCGGGTTGATGAAGCCGCGACGCGTGCGGTCATCGGCGGCGCGGTCGGACGGATGATCCGGGTCGGGGAGGGTGGCCATCAAGCGGGTCCTGATCGGGATGTCGGGATGATCGTGCGCTGAATCCCCGCGCTTGCCAAGAGCGGCGACGTTGTTTGTCGTATCGCTTCTGTCGTCAATCGCCCCATTCTGGCGCAAACAGGCAAGCGGGGGCATACTGGCAAGAGTGATAACTTTCAATCGGTTGCCCCTCCATGAGTGTTCCCGCGTCAAGCCGCCCCCTCGCCGACCGCATGCGCCCCGGCAGCCTGGACGAGGTGTTCGGGCAGGAGCATCTGCTGGGACCTGGCGCGCCGCTGCGGATACTGCTGGATAACGGCCAGTGCCCGTCGCTGGTGTTCTGGGGGCCGCCCGGCGTCGGCAAGACGACACTGGCGAGGCTGGTGGCCCGTTATGTCGACGCCGACTTCATCGCCCTCTCGGCGGTGCTGGCCGGGGTGAAGGAGCTGCGAGAGGCGGTGGCCCGCGCCCAACAGCAGGCCCAAGGCTTGCTGGCGCGGCGCACCGTGCTGTTTGTCGATGAAATCCACCGCTTCAACAAGTCACAGCAGGACGCGCTGCTGCCCTACGTCGAGGACGGCACCATCACCCTGATCGGCGCGACGACCGAGAACCCCTCCTTTGAACTCAATTCCGCCCTGCTGTCCCGCTTGCGGGTGATGGTGCTGAAGCCGCTGACGGCGGAGAGCCTGTTGGGGCTGCTGCAACGCGCCCTGACCCTGCCCGAGCGCGGCCTGGGCGCGACGGCGGACAGCCTGCCGCCCGCCTGGCTGGAGCGGGTGGCGGGCATGGCCGACGGCGACGCCCGCAAGGCGCTGGTGCTGCTGGAAACGGTTTACGAGCTGGCGCGCGCCGAGGGCGGGGCCGATGACGCCGTGCTCGAGCGCTTTCTCGGCAAGGGCCTGCGCCGCTTCGACAAGGGCGGCGAGCAGTTCTATGACCAGATTTCGGCGCTGCACAAGTCGGTGCGCGGTTCCGACCCGGACGGTGCGTTGTACTGGCTGGCGCGGATGCTGGATGGCGGCTGCGATCCCGGCTACGTGGCGCGACGCCTGCTGCGCATGGCGGTGGAGGATGTCGGCGTTGCCGATCCCCGCGCCTTGCAGGTGGCGCTGGAGGGCTGGCAATCCTATGACCGGCTGGGCAGCCCCGAAGGGGAGCTGGCGCTGGCGAATGTCGCGGTCTACCTGGCCTGCTGCTCCAAGAGCAACGCGGTCTATACCGCCTGGAAGGCCGTGCGCGCCGTGGTGGAGGAGACCGGCAGCCTGGAGGTGCCGATGCATATCCGCAATGCCCCGACCAAACTGATGAAGGAGCTGGGTTACGGCAGCGGCTATCGTTATGACCACGATGAGCCGGGCGCACACGCCGCCGGACAGCAGTTCCTGCCCGACCGCCTGCATGGCCGCGTTTTTTACGAACCGACCGAGCGCGGGCTGGAGGCGCGCATCGGCGAACGCCTGCGGCAACTGCGGGGCGCGCCGGAATGATCAACGCCGACAGCCTCCATCCCGCCCATTGCCACTCCTTGCCGCAGCTACCGCCCTTCTGGCGGCTGGGCGTGATGCCGGAAAACGGCTTGCCGGTGCTGTGGCCGGTGGATTACCGGCGCGGCGTGCTGATCCAGGCCGGACCGAAGGCGGCGGCGCAGGCGGACCGCCTGCTGGAGAACTGCCTGTTGCAGCTGTTGCTGCAAAGTCCGGTCGGTCACTTGCGCATCAGTCTTTGCGACACCGGCCTGCAGGCCCGCTTTCCGATGCTGGAGTCGCTGCAGGCCCAGACGCACGGCCGGGCCTTGCAGGTCGTCGGCGACCGGCAGCGGATAGTGGATCATGTCGGGCAGATGCTGGACAAGGCGCGGAACCGGCAGGTGATCCTGGCGCGGGAAAACCTGCCGGACTGGCAATCCTGCCTGATGGCGCGGCGCACGGCGGAGCCGGTGGAAATCCTGGTGGTGGCGGGCCTGTGGGGCGATGCCGGGCTGCTGGAAAACCTGCGTGAGCTCTGCGTTTCCGGCGGTCGTCTCGGCATACTGCCGGTGCTGACCGTCACGGGATCGCTGACGCGCTTTATGGACAGCGCGCAACAGTCGCTGGTCGAAGAACTGGCGGACTCGATCCGTCAGGCTTCCGCCCAGTTGCACATGGACAAGGACGGCCGTCTTGACATCCGGGATGACCAGCTGGGCCTGATTGCCGATCTCTACCGATTCTTCAGCCCGGCGGTCGAGTCATATCCGGAAAAGATCGCGCGGCAGGCGGTTGCGCGCATTGTCGCCGGCTTGCAACTGGCGGCCATCCCCGAGGATCCGGAAGACTTCCTGAGCATACCGGTCGGGTTCCACAACGGCCGCGTCCATCATTTCGCGCTGGGCGCAGCCGTTGGCGCGTATCACGCCCTGATCGGCGGCTCGGCGGGCGGCGGCAAGACCTCCTTCCTGCAAATGCTGGTGGCGCGCCTCTGTCGCCAGTATCCGCCGGCGCAGCTGCGCCTGTTCCTGTTCGATTACAAGGACGGATTCAGTTTCGGCCTGTTCGGTGATCTGGCGCAGGTGGAGCTCCTCCATCAGGAGCCTCGGGAGCGGGCGCCATTGCGGCGGACGCTGGAGGCCTTCGAGCGGGAAATGGATCGCCGCGCCGCGCTGTTCCGCGAGGCCGGCCCCCTGGTCAGCCGCATCGAGGCCTACAACAGCGGCGACAGGACGCTGTTGCCGCGCTGGCTGTTGGTGGTCGATGAAATCCAGGGCGCTTTCGGTTCAGCACCGCCAGATGAAGAGCGCCTTCAGGCCTTGCTGCGCGAAGTGATGCGGCGCGGCCACACCTTCGGATTGCACGCCATCCTGACCACCCAGAGCTGCACCGACAGCCGTCTGGACGCCGCCACCCGCGCCCAGATGCGCCTCAAGATTGGTTTTCGCCCCGGCAACAGTGACGAGAGCGCCGCGTTGTTCGGCCGCATGAACGAAGCGGCCCTGTCCTTGCCGCCGCACCAGGCCATTTTCAACCTGCGCGACGGCGATGCGGAAGGCAATATCCGGGTGATGGTGGATCATCTCCCCGAAATGCCCGACCTGGCGCGGGCGCTGAATGACGCGCGCAAACGTTATCCCCTTGTGGAGGAAGTCCCGTCATGAATCCCCTGGCGACCCATGATTTCACCCGGTACCTGGAGCGGCTGATGCTGGCGCGCGCCAGCCAGCAGCTGGAGCCGATCCGCATGCTGCTGGCCCAGAACCGGACAGTGCTGGAACGCTTCCCGCATTTGCGGGAGGAAGCGGCCGCCTTCACCGAGCCGGATACCGGGCGTGATTACGGGATTGTCGCGCTGTCATTGCGGCAGGGGCTGGCCGGGCTGGAGAAGCTGCTGGACGCCGTCGACAAGGCAGCCGCTGACTGGGGCGGCGAACTGGACACCACGGAAATCATCGCGGCGGCCGAGTTGTACAGCACGCGGGTGGCGCAGCAGACCCTGCAGAAGTCGTTGGCGGTGCTGCGGCAACGCCGCGACCGCGAGCGGCGGACCGCTGAGGAACAGGCGCGGCGTATTGCCGCCACCCAGGCCGAGGCCGGGCGTCAGGCGGAAAGCGGCTTGCGCCGCAGCGAGGCGGAGGCCTCGCAGCAGGCAGCGCTGGCGGCCCGTCAGGAAAGCCGGTTGCGCGAACAGCAGGAGCAGGCGGAGCGCGACCGCAAGCGCCTGGAAATCGCCGAGGCGCAGTTTACGGGCTGGCAGAAGATCGGCCGTACCGGTGAGTTGCTGCCCGCCTACAGCCCGCAGTGGGCGGCGGCGGTGGATCGCGGCCGGGGCCTGATGTGGGCCGTCAATTGGCAGTCCGGCGATACGTTTCCCAATCGCGGTGACCTGACCTGGTACAACCCCGATCGCGCCACCAACGGCGGCAGCCCCGGCAATCCGAACCGGGGCATTAACATCCATGCCTGGCTGTATCAGGTCAACCGCGACGGCTGGTGCGGTTATCACGATTGGCGGATTCCGACGCTGGAGGAACTGAAGACCCTGATTACCGGCGCGGTGCACACCTACTACCATATCCGTGAAGATGTCTTCCCCGACATGGGCGGCCTGGGCAGCCGCTTCTGGACCGCCACGCCCGACCCTGACTCGCACAGCTCCGCATTTGCCGTCTATTTCGGGTACGGCCAGACCGGCGTGACGCTGAAGACACACCCGCTGTTCCTGCGCCTGGTGCGCACCGCCGCGACCCTGGAGAGCCTGACATGATGTCCGCCTTTGACAACCCGCCCGACCGCCGTGGTTCCGACAGCCTGAAATGGCGGAAATACGATGGTCGCGACATCCTGCCGATGTGGGTTGCCGACATGGATTTCGCCGCACCGCCAGCCGTGCTGGACGCCCTGCAGGCGAGGCTGGCCCATGGCGTTTTCGGCTACGGCGCGCCGCCGGAATTCGCGCGGGTGATTGTTGACGCCTTGCAGCGGGATTACGGCTGGGCGGTGCAACCGGACTGGATCGTGCCGCTGCCGGGGCTGGTTTGCGGCCTCAATATCGCCGCCCGCGCGACGGGTGACGCTGGCGACGCACTGCTGACGGCGACGCCGGTCTACCCGCACCTCTTCACCAGCGCTGCCAATCAGGATCGGGAAAGTCTCCGTATCGGCCTGGACGCCGCGCACGACTGGACCTGGGACTTGGCGGCCCTGCGCGCCGCCACCACGACGCGGACGCGGGGGCTGATGCTCTGTCACCCGCACAACCCTATCGGTCGCGTCTGGAGTGCCGCAGAGTTGCAGGCGATCGCCGATCACGCTGCTGCGCACGACCTGATCGTCGTCAGCGATGAAATCCATTGCGACCTGATCCTGGAGCCGGGCCTGCGCCACCGGCCCTTCGCCATGCAATCTGCCGATGCGGCCGCGCGCTCGATCACCTTGATGGCCCCGTCCAAGACCTACAACATTCCCGGCCTGGGCGCGGCTTTTGCCGTAATCCCCTCGGACAGCTTGCGCCGCCGCTTCGAGAAGGCGATGGCGGGCATCGTGCCGCATGTGAACATCCTCGGGTTCGCCGCCACCGTGGCGGCCTACCGGGACTGCACGGCCTGGCGGGCGGAGCTGCTGGATTACCTGCGCGGCAACCGTGAACGGGTAATGACGCTGGATGGCATCGGCGGCTTGCGCGTGGTAAAGCCGGAGGCGACCTATCTGGCGTGGATTGATTGCCGGGCCTTGGGCGTCGCTGACCCGCAGCGCTTTTTCGAGGAAGCCGGCGTCGGCTTTTCGCCGGGGCGCGATTTCGGGGCGGAAGGTTTTGTGCGGTTGAATTTCGGCTGTTCCCGGGTCTTGCTGGACGAGGCGTTGCGCCGGATGCGGGCGGTTTTGGGAATGTGATCAGGAGAGTAACGGGATGGAACGGAAAACCAACTGGCGCGCGGCTGTTGTTGCGGGCTTGCTGACCTTGCCCCTCTCCTTGCCGGCCTCCGCCCGGGGGAGGGGCATAACGGTCTGGTTTGGCGACTCGGAGCGTATCGAGCGCCTGTCCCCGACGCTGGCCGAGGATGCGCAGGGCCACGGACTGTATGCGGGTCGTAAAATCGTGATGCATGCCTTCCTGTTGCCTTACAGCATCGAGGATGGCGGCGTGGTGCTGGGGGTTGAGGGCGACACCGAGCATTATTACCGCATTACCGATCGCGAGGAACTCCGGGACAAAAATCCGTTGCTGGCCGATATTGTCGATTCGCCGCCTCCCTGGAGTCCTTCCTGGTTTGACAAGCTGCTGGGCAATGCCCTGTGGGAAGCGATGCTGGGCCTGATGTTCTATGGCGGCTGGTCGGTGACCCGGGGCGGTTCGGGGGCGGCGGGAAGCGCGCCGCCGGGCGGGCATGCGCGGGCGGCGGCCTTGCGTGACGAAAAACTGGCGTTGCAGCAGCAATTGGTCGCGGCGCGCCACAGTGACCCGATGGGGGCGCTGAAACTGGGAGCGAGGCAGGTGGTCGAGCGGGTCAGGACGGCGCTGGCGGCCGAGCTGGGGCCGCCCGCCGAGACCTTGCTGGCGGCGCTGGGCGCCCTGGCGGGATACGCGGCCCAGTCGGCGGTGCGCACTGTCCGGGTGAAGGTCGGCGGGCAGCCCGAAGCGGAGGTGTTCGATATCCGCATGGCGGACCAGCAGCGTTATTTCTTCAGCGCGGAGGTTGACCTCTTCCTGCAAGGCGAACGCGACTCGCTGAAAGCCAGGCTGGAGCAGGCGGGGAAAACCCTGGGATTACAAAGCGTGCCGGATATCGCCGACATTCTGCGCCATGCCGATGCAAGCGCGGGCGACCGCTATTTCGGCGTGCTGCGCGTGCCCGACCGGAACCGTCCGGTGCGCAAACCGGTGTTTCTGCTCGGTCGCCTCTGGCAACCGTTGTTCAGCGAACTGCGGACCTATTGCCAGAACCCCGGCGAATGGCCGCTGCTGTACTTTTACGCTATCGAGGAAGCCTTGCACCTGACACGGGGAACGGTGGATCCGGCCGTGGCAATGACCATCATCCTGGAAAGCGCCGCGAGCATGGCCCGGGTTGACCTGAATCCACCCGGAATGGTCGCCGGCTAGGCGGCGGAAACTAATCCGGCTTCTTCAACAAGTCCTGCAGCGCCGCAAACGGCTTGTGTGTGGCCGGGGCCGGGCCTTCCTCCCGCGCCGTGATCGTGGCGTTGCCGTCCTGATGCACGTACTTGGCGTGCTCATGGTCGTGGCAATAAATGCACAGCAGTTCCCAGTTGCTGCCGTCGGGCGGGTTGTTGTCGTGATTATGATCGCGGTGATGCACGGTCAGCTGCGACAGGTTGGCGCGGCTGAACTCGCGGGTGCAGCGTCCGCACACCCACGGGTACATCTTCAGCGCCTGCTCGCGGTAGCCCTGTTCACGGGCGGCGATGGCGCGGCGCGCCTCGGCGACGGTCTTGTCTTCAGCAGGCATGTTGAGGCCTCCGGTGGATGATGCCGGCATTATCCCCCTTCATTCAGGCCTGATACAGCGCCAGTTCGTGCATTTCCCGGATTTGCGGGGCCTGTTCCGACGGCCAGTCCACCACGGACAGATGGATGCCGTTTTCCAGATGATCAACATGCAGCGTGTTCAGGTTGTGGATGCCCAGGCAGTGGTAGGCAACGTCATCGCGGCCGGTGGCCTCGCGGTGGGCGGCGCGCAACTTTTCGCCCAGCGCCAGTTCCAGGTTCTTGGCGTTGATGTAGGCATTCTCGACGCTGTGCGCCCAGACCAGATAGGCGTGCAGGGTGAAGCGCGTCGGCTGGCCGTCGCGGGTTTCGGCAACGACAAACTCGGCGACGTACCAGGGCCAGTGAGCGGCGGATTCGGGCATGACAGTAGGGCCTTTGATCGGTGCGCTGCCGCAAGAACCGGGACTGTCGGCCCGGCGGGTCTTTGGCAAGCTGCTGATTTGGAATGGTTTTACGGTAGCATGACCGGACGTGCCGGGCAATGGAGCCTGATCGGGCCGCCCGCACGAGTTGTTACAAGCTGTGACCACATGAAAAGTATGGATATTGCCGGTCCCGGCGGGCCGCGCCTTAGCCCGCCAGCATGCTTTCCGCGTGGCGCAGGGTTTCCGGCGTAATCGTCACCCCGCCCGACATCCGCGCAATTTCCCGAATCCGCTCCTCGCGGCTCAAGGCCACGATGCGGCTGTGCGTGCGGTCCTCGGTGCTGAATTTCTCCACCCGCCAGTGGTGGTGGCCTTTTGCCGCCACCTGCGGCTGGTGGGTGATGCACAGGATCTGCGCCCGTTCGCCCAGCATGCGCAGC
>DASUIL010000062.1:0-3178 GCA_036273075.1 Fluviicoccus sp.
GCGCCGGCAACGTCATTCTGGCCAACGCCGTCGGCACCGGCGTCGCCGATGACAAGTCGGTCTATCCCTTCGTGCCGGACATGATCCGTTTCTATCTGAGCGAGGAGCCGGTGCTGGAAAACGTGCCGACCTGGCAGTGCCGCAAGCCCGCCGACCTCAGCCACGTGCTGGCCAATCTGCCGCAGCTGGTGGTGAAGGAAGCGCAGGGCTCGGGCGGTTACGGCATGCTGATCGGCCCCGCCGCCACCAAGGCCGAGCTGGACGATTTCCGCGCACGGCTGAAGGCGAAGCCGGAGGCCTACATCGCCCAGCCGACGCTGGCGCTGTCGACCTGTCCCACCTTTGTCGGCGCGGGCATCGCGCCGCGCCACATCGACCTGCGGCCCTTCGTGCTGGCGGGCAAGGATACGGTGCGGCTGGTGCCGGGCGGCCTGACGCGGGTGGCGCTGAAGGCGGGCTCGCTGGTGGTGAATTCCTCGCAGGGCGGGGGCACCAAGGATACCTGGGTACTGGCCGACTGATTTCCGAGGAGAGTGTTCATGCTTTTACTGTCATCGGCGGCCGACCTGTATTGGCTGGGGCGTTACCTGTCCCGCAGCCGCACGTTGTCCGCCCTGTTGCTGGACTGCCTGTCGTCGGACTCGACCGAACGGCTGGGACTGCCCCTGAGCCTGACCGGCGCCTGGGCGTCCTTCTACCAGCAATACGAAACCTTCAGCCCGGAAGGCGTGGCCGAGTTCTTCATCGCCGAGGGCAATCCCTCCAGCCTGACCGTCGGCCTGCAGGCCATGCGCGGCGACGCCCAGGGCACCCGCGCCTGCATCAGCGGCGAGCTGTGGCTGGCCATCAACAGCCTGTGGCTGGACTGGCAGGCCCAGCTGCCGCGCCTGCGCACGCTGACCGAAAACCTGGCGCTGTACAGCCTTGCCGCCGAGCGGCTGGCCGTCATTCAGCAAGAAGTGGACAAGCTCGGCTCGATGGACTCCCTGCGCTTCATCCGGCTGGGGGCAACGGTGGAAAGCCTGGACAACTGGCTGCGGCAGCTGGCGCTGTCGGTGACGCCGCCGGAGGACCCGGCCGGGCTGGTGCAGGCGCTGATCCGCGACCTCACCGCCCTCAACCCCGACACCTGGGGCCAGGTGCAGGCCATGGCCGGACGGCTGGTGGAGGCCTGCCGCCATCCGGGGCTGGCCAGTCCCGACCAGACGGCGCTGCGCGAGGCGCAGGCGCAGCTGCAGCAGATGACCTACCGGCTGGCGGATGCGTTCGCCATGTAGCAACAATCCCTCCCCCGCAGGTGGGGAGGGAACCTGATTCATTCACGAGATGAGAACATGACTTACTGTGTCGCCATGCGTCTGGCCGAAGGACTGGTCTGTGTCAGCGACTCCCGCACCAATGCCGGGGTCGACCATATCGCGGTGTTCCGCAAGCTGCACCGCTTCGGCATTGACGGCGAGCGCGTCATCATCCTGCAAAGCGCGGGCAACCTGGCCACCTCGCAGTCGGTGGTGACGCTGCTGCGCCAGCGCATCAACAGCGACGACGGCGTGCATCTCGACAACGTGCCGACCATGTTCGAGGCGGCGCGGATGGTAGGCAAGACCCTGCGCGAGGTACTGGCGCACGAGGATATCGACCGCGACTTTTCCTGTTCCTTCCTGCTCAGCGGTCAGATCGCCGGGGAAGCACCGCAGCTTTACAACATCTATCCGCAGGGGAATTTCATCGCCGCCACCGAGGACACGCCGTATTTCCAGATCGGTGAAAGCAAGTACGGCAAGCCGATCCTCGATCGGGCGCTGAACTACCAGCAGTCGCTGGAGAAGGCCTTGCGATGCGCGCTGATTTCCTTCGATTCGACCATCCGCAGTAATTTGTCGGTGGGTACGCCGCTGGACTTGCTGGTCTACCGCAACGACTCGCTGCGTCTCCCGACCGGGCGGCGGCTGTACGATGATGATCCCTATTGGGCGATGATCCGCACGCAGTGGTCGGAAGGCTTGAAGCAGGCGATGGCGAGCATGCCGCCGCCGCCGGAGGAGTATTGGGTCTAAGCGGAGGCCTTTTCCAGCAACGCATAGAAGAAGCCGTCGCCGCCGCCGATGGCGGGCAGGATCTGCCGTCCGTGCGGCCGTTCCAGTCCCCAGACGGCGTCGATCTTCACTTCCCGCGCATCCGGCGTCTGCTTCAGGAAGAAGCCGATCTGGTTTTCATTCTCGGCGCGGATCACCGAGCAGGTGGCGTACAGCAGGCGGCCGCCCGGTTTCAGCCGCGTCCACAGCGCCCGCAGGATTTTCGCCTGCAGGTCCACCGTCCGGCCGATGTCGTCGGGTTTGCGCAGCAGCTTGATGTCGGGGTGACGGCGGATGACGCCGGTGCCGGTGCAGGGCGCATCCAGCAGGATGGCGTCGAACACGGTGTCACCGGCCCAGGCGTCGGGATCAGCGGCGTCGGCGGCCAGCAGGGTCAGCGCCGGGCCGTCCAGTTGCAGGCGGCGCAGGTTTTTGCGCACGCGCTCCAGCCGTCCGGCGTCGCTGTCGATGGCCCACAGCTGTTGCGGGTCGGCGGTTTCCAGCAGGTGCGCGGTCTTGCCGCCCGGCGCGGCGCAGGCGTCCAGCACCACGGAACCGGCGGCCGGGGCCAGCAGTCCGGCGGCCAGCTGCGCCGATTCGTCCTGCACCGAGAACTCGCCCTCGGCATAACCGGGCAGGGCGGTGACATCGTGCAGTTCGTGCAGGCGGATGCCTTCCGGCGACAGCGCGCTCGGCTCGGCGCTGATGCCGGCTTCCTTCAGCTTCACCAGATAATCGTTGCGGGTCAGGCGGCGGCGGTTGATGCGCAGCGTTAGCGGCGCGGGCTCGTTGTTGGCGGCGAGGATGGCGGCGGCGTGGTCCGGCCAGTCCTTTTCCAGGCGCTTCTTCAGCCAGCCCGGATGCGCATGTTCAAAGCCGACCCCGGCCACCAGCAGGTCTTGTTGCTCCCGCAGGAAGCGGCGCAGCAGGGCATTGATCAGTCCGGCGGCGCGGGCGAAGCCGAGTTCCTTGGCGGCTTCCACGGTTTCACCGATGGCGGCGTGCGGCGGAATGCGGGTGCGCAGCAGCTGATAGAGTCCCAGACCCAGCAGCGCCAGCACCGCCTTGTCCTTCACCGGCTGTTGCAGCAGCGGACGCAGCAG
>DASUIL010000063.1:0-9231 GCA_036273075.1 Fluviicoccus sp.
CGAATGACCAAACCGGAACCGAGGGTAATTTTCATGTCGCCGACATCCGTATTCCCGCGACACCCCATGACAGCACTGGTCCTGACCGCCGGCGGCGCCCGCGGCGCCTATCAGGCCGGCGTCATCAAGCGCATCAGTGAACTGCCCGCCTTGGCCAACCGCCCTGCCCCGTTTCCGATCATTACCGGGGCATCAGCGGGAGCCATCAACGGCGCGGCGGTCGCCGCCCATCATGACAATTTCCGCCATGCCGCCCAGCTGCTGGTCAAACTGTGGTCCAACCTCAAGGCCGCCGATGTCTATCGCACCGATTCGGCCTCGCTGGCGCAGAATGCCGGTCGGCTGGCGATGGATTTTGCTCTGGGTGGCCTGATCGGCGCCGGACGGGTGCAGTCGCTGGTGGACTCGACGCCGCTGTTCGGCTTCCTCGGCAAGCACTTGCAACTGGAAGGCATTCGCCGCTCGGTTCGCGAGGGCGGGCTTTACGCCTTTGCCGTCACCGCCACCGGCTACCACTCCGGCCGCGCCTTCACCTTCATCGAGGGCAAGGACGGCCATCCCCTGTGGAACAAGAGCCGCCGCGTCGCCCTGCGCGCCGAACTGACCTTGCCGCATATCCTCGCCTCGGCGGCGATTCCGATTGTCTTCCCGCCGGTCGAACTGCCGCTGGGTGGTTCCACGGCCTATTTCGGCGATGGGGCGATGCGGCTGATCACACCGCTCAGCCCGGCCATCCGCCTCGGCGCGGAACGGCTGCTGGCGATCGGCGTGCGATGCCAGGAGTCGGCGGACAGTCTGCTGCGCTCGGAACTGTCGACGGGCGAGGATTTTGTCAGCGACCTGAAACGGCCGCCGCTTTCGCAGATTTGCGGCACGCTGATGAACGCAATCTTTCTGGATCACCTCGATGCCGACCTTGACCACCTCAAGCGGATGAACGCCTTTGTCGGCGCGTACCAGAAGCTGGCGGCCTCGGTGCCCGCCATGCCTTCGGAGCCGGATCACGAGCCGATGCGCACCGTCACCCCGCTGGTCATCTCACCATCCGCCGACATCGCCATCATCGCCAAGACACTGGAACACCGCATGCCGCGCAGCGTCCGCTACCTGATGGACGGGCTGGGCACGCCCGACGCGCAAAGCGCCGACCTGACCAGTTTCCTGCTGTTCGACTCCGCGTTTACCCGCGAACTGATACAGCTGGGCTATCGCGACGCCGCCCAGCGCATTGATGAAATCGAGACTTTCCTGCGCGACCCCGCGCCGGTTCGCGCGACGGAGACACAGGTCGCCTGACCACCGCCCGGAGCCGGACTCCGGGCTTCCCCGCACCATTCCTACCGGTTGCCGCATGCGATCATGCCCGCCCGATGGCATCCGGCGACAAATCCGGTATAAATTCGCCCGTTTTTAACCCTCGCCGCCGGATATGATCGGCGGATGGGAAATTCAGGAGCGGCAGCAAACGTGGAAGTCTATCTGGTCGGCGGCGCGGTGCGCGACGCCCTGCTGGGACGCCCGGTGACGGAACGGGACTGGGTGGTGGTCGGCGCCACCCCGGAAATGCTGCTGTCGCAAGGTTACAAGCCGGTGGGGCAGGACTTTCCCGTATTCCTGCACCCCGACACCGCCGAGGAATACACCCTAGCCCGCACCGAGCGCAAGTCCGGACACGGCTACCACGGCTTCATCTGCGACGCCGCGCCCGCCATTACCCTGGAAGAAGACCTGCTGCGCCGCGACCTGACCATCAACGCCATGGCGCAACGACCTGATGGGTCCATCGTCGACCCCTATGGCGGTCTGGCCGACCTGGAAAACCGGATATTGCGACATGTCTCGGCAGCCTTCGGCGAAGATCCGCTGCGGGTGTTGCGTGTCGCCCGTTTCGCCGCCCGCTATGCGCCGCTGGGCTTCACCATCGCGCCGGAAACGCTGGCGCTGATGCAACAAATGACCCGCGACGGCGAAATCAGCCACCTGACCCCTGAACGCGTCTGGCAGGAGACCCGCAAGGCGCTGGCCGAGGACACCCCCACCGTCTACTTTGAAACGCTACGCGCCTGCGGGGCACTGGCCGAGCTGTTCCCGGAGCTGGACGCCCTGTTCGGCGTGCCGCAACGCGCCGAATTCCACCCGGAAATCGATACCGGCCGGCATGTGATGATGTGCCTGGAACAGGCGGTGCGACTGGGCGCGAATACGCGCATCCGTTTCGCCGTGCTGCTGCACGACCTCGGCAAGGGCATCACCCCGCCCGACATGCTCCCCCGTCATATCGGCCATGAGCACCACGGCGTGCCGCTGGTGCAGGCGCTGTGCCACCGTTACAAGGTGCCGAAGGATTACCAGCAGCTGGCGGAAATCGTCTGCAAGCATCATCTGGAGGCGCATCGCGCTGTCCAGTTGCAAGGCCGCACCTTGTGGCTGAAACTGCGGGATCTGGATGCGCTGCGCCGCCCGGAGCGATTCGCCGAATTCCTGCTGGCCTGCGAAGCGGATGCGCGCGGCCGTCTCGGCTTTGAAAACCGCGACTACCCGCAGCGCGCCTATTTCAGCCGGGCTCTGGACATTGCAGCCGCTGTCAGCCCGCAAGACCTGCCGAACCGGGACGCCCTGCATGGCAAGGCGCTGGGCGAGGCCCTGGAGCAGGCCCGCATCCATGCTCTCAACCGTTTTCGTCAGGAACACCATGAAAACAGCACCCGACTCTGTGAGGACTGAACCCCGGCTGGCGCTGATTACCGGCAGCGCCCGGCGCGTCGGCGCGGTCATCGCCGAAACCCTGCACGCGCGCGGCTGGACGGTGTTCATCCACTACCGCCAAAGCGAAACTGAAGCCGCCGCACTCGCCGCCCGGCTGAACGCCCGCCGGCCGGACAGCGCCCGCATCCTGCAAGCCGACCTCAACCAGCCCGCCGCGCCGCAGCAGCTGGCCGAACAGTTACTGGCGCTGACCGGCGGCCGCCTCGATGCCCTGATCAACAACGCCTCCAGCTTCTACCCCACCCCGGCGGGCAGCGCCACGCTGGCGCAGTGGGACGACCTGTTCGCCAGCAATGCGCGCGCGCCGTTCTTTCTCAGTCAGGCACTGACACCGGCACTGGCGGCCAGCCAGGGCAGCATCGTCAATATCGTCGACATCCACGCCAGCCGTCCCTTCCGTGACTACCCGGTGTATTGCATGGCCAAGGCCGCGCTGGCGATGATGACCCGCGCCTTGGCCAAGGACCTGGCCCCGCGCGTGCGCGTCAACGGCGTTGCTCCCGGCGCGATCCTGTGGCCGGAGGAACACAGCGAGTCGGTGATTGATCCGGCGGTCCAGGCGAAAATCCTGTCCGGCGTGCCGCTGGGGCGTCTCGGGGCTCCCGCCGACATTGCCCGCACCGTCGCCTTCCTCGTGGAAGACGCACCGTACATTACCGGCCAGATCATCGCCGTCGATGGCGGCCGCAGCCAGACGCTGGGCGAAGAGTAAAACGCTGTAAAAAAGTTCCCGGCAAATCCCTTATAAGGTCTATGGCCTTTCGGGCGGCAGGCCTATACTCGGAAGATAACAACGCTTAGAAATCCGGAGTCCGCCCATGTTTGAGTCCGCAGAAATCGGCCACAAGATCGACAAGGCCGTGTACAAGAGTGAAGAGCCCGCCCTGCGCGAAGCCCTGCTTGATGCCCAGTTCGAAATGAAGGAACGCGGGGAATTTCCGGTGGTGATCCTGATCAACGGCGTCGACGGCGCTGGCAAGGGCGAAACCGTCAACCTGCTCAACGAATGGATGGACCCCCGGTTGATTTCCACCCATGCCTTTGGCACCCCCTCAGACGAGGAAAGCGAACGGCCGCGCATGTGGCGCTACTGGCGCGCCCTGCCGCCCAAGGGCCACATCGGCATCCTCTTCGGCTCCTGGTATACCGAACCGATCGTGCGGCGCGTCAGCGGCGAGATCAAGGCCTCGCAACTGGACCAGCAGATCGAGGACATTGTCCATTTCGAGAAGATGCTGGCGCATGAAGGCGTGATCGTGCTGAAGTTCTGGTTCCACCTGTCCAAGAACAAACAGGAAAAGCGGCTGAAGCAACTGGAGAAGGATCCGAAGACCCGCTGGCGCGTCAGCGACCAGGATTGGGAAAACTTCAAGCACTATGACCGTTTCCGGGAGATTTCCGAACACGTGCTGCTGGAAACCAGCACCGGCGAAGCGCCGTGGATTGTCGTCGAGGGCGAAGACCCCTATTACCGCAGCCTGACCGTTGGTAAGCAGATCCTCACCGACATCCGCGCCCGGCTGGACCGTGACAAGCCGCCCGTGGCCCCGCCCGATGTCGCGCCGCTGCTGCCTCCAATCGACAATCTGCAAATACTGGATACGCTGAAACTGGACCAGGAGTTGTCCAAGGGCGATTACGAGGAACAGCTGGAGGCGCTGCAGGGCCGCCTCAACCTGCTAACCCGGCATCCGGATTTCTGCAAGCACAGCGTCATCGCTGTCTTTGAGGGCAACGACGCCGCCGGCAAGGGCGGCAGCATCCGCCGCATCACCGCCGCTGTCGACGCCCGGCATTACAGCATCATCCCCGTCGCCGCCCCCACCGAGGAAGAACGCGCCCAACCGTATTTGTGGCGTTTCTGGCGGCATGTGCCGCGCAAGGGCCGCATCACCATTTTCGACCGTTCATGGTACGGCCGTGTGCTGGTGGAACGGGTGGAAGGCTTCTGCTCGGAAGCCGACTGGATGCGCGCCTACAGTGAAATCAACGACTTCGAGGAGCAGCTTAGCGAGAACGGCGTCATCATGGTCAAGTTCTGGCTGGCCATCAGCAGCGAGGAACAACTGAAGCGCTTCAAGGAACGCGAGCAGGTCGGCTTCAAGCGCTTCAAGATCACCGACGAGGATTGGCGCAACCGCGACAAATGGGGACAGTACGTGCATGCCGTCAGTGACATGGTCGACCGCACCAGCACCGCCGTGTCCCCATGGACGCTGGTCGAGGCCAACAACAAGTACTTCGCCCGCATCAAGATCATGAAAACCCTGTGCGACGCCATTGAAGCCAGGCTGGGCAAGGATCGGGAAAAAGAAAAGGACAAGAAAAAGTAATCACCGCAAGGGGTGCCTGCCCGCGCCCCCGCTACTAGGCCATCAACCTCTCACGGAAGAAGGCCAGCACTTTCTCCAGCGCTTCGCGGGTGGGATGCCCCTCGCGGTCAACCAGATGCCGCGTCAGCACCGAGTGGGCGCTGAGCGGCAATCCGTGCGGATTGAACGGCTCGGAATTGATTTCAATCCCCTCAAAGCCCCCGCCCAGTTCTTCGTGCAGGCGTTCGAACTTGGCCTTCGGGCACATCATGTCGTGGGTAAAACGCAATCCCAATACTTTCAGGTCTTCCTGCTGTACGCGGATCTTTACCGTTTCCAATTCTGCGGGCGAAACATGCAGCCCGGCGCGCGCCTCGGCGGTCGCACCGATCGGCAGCGACGGCTGGCTAAGCACCGGGGCCAGCACGCACGGCTCCACCGCCAGCGCCAGCGCAAAATTGCCGGTGAAGCACATGCCCAACGCCCCGACGCCCGGCCCGCCGCAACGCTCGTGCGCATAACGGCACAGGCTGCGCAGCATGTCGGCGATGGGTCCGGAACTGTTGGCCTCGAAAGCGGCAAATTCACGACGGATGCAGGCGCGGGCAATCTGCGCGGCCGCATAGGTTGCACTGAACGGCTTGCCGGGCGTCCCGAACAGGCTGGGCATAAACACGGTAAACCCGGCTTCCGCCACCTTTTCGGCAAACTCCGCGACCTCCGGGTAGATGCCGGGCACTTCGTGCATGATCACGACTGCCGGGCCAACGCCCTTGACGTAGAGCGGCCATTCCTGCCCCAGATAATTGAAACTTTCTTCCTCAAAACCCGGCAACGCCATCTTGGTATCCCCCTGCCAAACCTGCGCTAGATTACCGCGAAAACGCGGCCGGGCGTTGCTGAATGGCGACTCATTCATCGTTGAGCACGCATTCCGCGGCCGCAGGGTCGATTTTACAGCGGATCTTCTTCTGCACCTTCATCATGCGCGGATCGTAATAGCCCGCCTGAGTCATCTGGATGCGCGCCTGCCGCATCATCTCGAAATAGCGCTTTTCATCAGCCGGGGTCAGCGTCATCCAGTATTTGGCGGGAATGTCGGCCTCCATCTTGTTGAGGACGATGAACAGCTCATCCATGGCACGGTCCATGTACTGCAGGGCAACGCCGCGCAGCGTTTCCAGATGTTTGTCCAGATCCGGCAGCTTCTTCTTGAGGCGTTCGCGGTTGATCACCAGGCTGCCGGTGGCCTGCGCCAGCGAGAACTTGTAAATAGCGCCGTCCTTGCCCAGCCCCTTGTACAGCTCCAGCGGCCGGTAGGCGATGGCCGGCGCGGCAATGATGTCGACCTGGCCGTTGTTGAACTTGCCCGCGAAATTGGTGATGTCGGAAGCGACCGGCTGCGCGCCCAGCTTCTGCACCATCTCGGCCTGCGATTTGTCCCAGTCCAGCACCGCCACCTTCTTGCCCGCCGCCTTCTCGATCGAATTGATCTGGCGGTCACGCACCATCACATAGAGCGCCCCGATCGGCATCACCCCGACGATCTGGTAGGGCTCGGTAATCGACAACGGCACCACCTTCGGATCAAGCAGCGTCTTCAACAACAGCCGCATGTGCGCGTAAGTCGGCACGCCGCCCACCGAGTCGATGCTGCCGATAAACTTGTTGAACTGGCGGGCGCGCAGGGTGGAAATGGTGGCGGCATCGCACTGCCCGGCCTTGAAGTTTTCGGCGGTGATACGTTCGTCGGTATAGACCTGCAAGTCGATGAATACATTCCAGCGCCGGGCGATCAGCACCATGTCCTTGGCGCGGCTGTAAAGCTCGCCGTTCTTGCCGAGAATATCGAACAGGCAGACCGAGACATTGAAGGGCTTGTCCAGCGCGGGCGGCAGGCCGTCCTGGCCCGGTTTGAGGGTCATCAGCACTGACATCGCTTCATTGGCTCGCTGGCTGATCTGCTGATCCAGCGGCTTGTTGCTGTTCCAGGCATCGGACTGGCTGAGCTTGTTGACGATCCTGGGGTCAACGGATACAGGTTCAGCGGCCTGCACGACGGTCAGGGTACACAGCGTCAGGGCAGCAAACAGGCGGCGGATGTTCATGGACGGGCGCTCCGGAGAACCGGGCCGGAAAGGCCCGTGATACCGGCATGCTAATCAGGGGAAAGGCGGGGGATAAGATGACATGTGTCATGTCCCGACCGGCGCCGGGACATGACGTGCAAGGCATTACTGGTAGAGCGGCTCGCGGATGGATGCCAGTCGGGCGGTCTGGAAATTCGGCTCCGAGATGACATTGCGCAGCGCCATCAGGGAGTTGTAGGGGTGCTCCTGGATGAACATGTTGACCAGGCTGACCGGCGGGTTGCCGCCGGGATCGGCATGCCCGGTCATGGTGATTTCCACCAGGCCGTTGCCCAGCGGCCGGAATTGCCAGCTGCCCTGCACAATGGGCATGTTCAGATTGCCCTTGCGGGTGGCATAGCCGCCAACGGTGTTGCTGTCGATGCGCACCACCATCGTTTTCGGATCCTGGGTGATGCGTCCGGCCACCACGGCCTCGCGGTCCTTGAACGGCCAGGGGAAGTCGGTGACAACCCGGATGACGAAGGACATATCCTCGTCATTGCGCTTCAGGGTCTCCACTTCGCTGGTGCGATAAAGCCAGCGGCTGGCGGCATCGGTATCCGTGATCAGGCCAACGACGTTGCTGAGCCTGGACTTGACGGTGGTCACCGCCTTGAAACCGTTGAGGGGGCTGCCGGGAATGGAATAGGACCAGATGCGGATGCCCTGCTTGTCCAGCACCAGCTTCATGTCAGCAGGTTGCGGGGCGGCCATGGCCATACCGCCAAGCAGTGACGCCAGCAGCAGGGTGATCAGGGAATACAGCTTCATGGGGGAGCTCCCGCGCATGCGCGCTCAGAACCGGTTTCGGGGCTGGCCCGATAATAGTGGGACACCCGTACGAAAAATAGTGACAAATGACACATCAGGCGCCATCAATGTATATGAATTGTGTCAGGCCAGCCCCAGTTCGCGGAGCTTGAGAATGGCCTGGGTGCGGTCGCGCACCTCCAGTTTTTCAAGAATCATCGACAGGTAGTTGCGCACCGTACCGGCACTGAGTTGCAGGGCTTGGGCGATTTCCTTGTTCTGCTTGCCCGCGCACAACTCACGGATGACCGCCAGTTCCCGGCGGGTAAACAGCGCCGGCCGCGCCCCGCCCGCCGGTTCCACGGTGCCGCCCGCCGCCACGGTGCGGATGGCCGCCACCAGCCCCGCCTGGTCGATATCCTTCAGCAGGCAGGCCTGGGCTCCGGCCGAACGCCCCTGCGCCAGCGTCACCGGCTCGTCAAAAGTGGTCAGCAGCAGCACCGGCGTGGCAATCCCGGCCACGCGCATGCGCCGCACCGTCTCCAGCCCGTTCAGCTTCGGCATGCGGATATCCATCAGCATCACGTCCACCTCATGCTGCGCCAGCAGGGCCAGGCATTCCTCGCCATCGGCGGCCTGGGCCACCACCGCCAGATCGGTCTCAAAGCCCAGCAGCGCGACAATCCCGCGCCGCACCAGCTCCTGATCATCCACCACCAGAATGCGGATCACGACAGACACTCCTCCGGAAATTCCACCAGCAGCCGGAACCCTTGTTCCGTCGAACCGCTCTGTAACTGCCCGCCCAACTCGCGGATGCGCTCGGCCATGCCTTCCAGCCCGATCCCGGACCCGAATTCCGCCACCGCCGCCTGCCGGCCGTTGTCCTGCACCAGCATGCGCAGGCCGCTATCCTCACGGGTCAGGCAGATCACCATGCGGCTGGCGTCACTGTGCTTGAGCGCATTGGTTATCCCCTCCTGAACCACCCGCAACAGGCAGGAAGCGAGCTGGGCATCCATCATCAGCAGCTCGCTGTCGATCGACACCTCGAATTTCAGGTAGGGAATGCTGGCCAGCATTTTCTCCAGCAACTCGCCGAAACTGGACTGGTCCTGCCGCAACTGTTGCAGGGTGGCGCGCACATCCTCGAACAGGTCGCGGGCCAGATCACGGGCATGGCCCAGCTCCGGCAAGGCGGTCTCGGGCAGCTTTTTCTCCAGCACCTGCAACTGCATGTTCAGCGCCACCAGATGATGACCCATCTGGTC
>DASUIL010000064.1:0-16885 GCA_036273075.1 Fluviicoccus sp.
GCAGCGGACTCAGGTCATTCAGGTGGGTGGGGTTCTGGCTGAAGGAATGCCTTACCTTGTCGGCCAGCCGTTCCACCGGATGATCCAGCGCCACGGCCGCCGCCATGATCGCGCCGATGCTGGTGCCGCCGACGCGGTCGACGGGAATGCCCGCCTCCTCCAGCGCCCGGATGATGCCCACCGCCGCCAGCCCGCGCGCGCCGCCGCTGCCCAGCACCAGCCCGACGGCGTTGCCGGTCAGCAGCCGCGCCAGCCGCGCCATGTGGCGCGGGGTGCTGCGCCGCACATGGATCACCTCGCGCACCCAGGGCCGGGCGTCCAGCCAGCGGGCGGTGCCCACCGGCATCAGCGTGTCGGGGTCGTGCCACAGCATCAGCTGGGTGTCGGCTTGCAGGCGGTGGCTGTCATCGTTGCCGTTCATCAGCCGTTTTTCGAAGTCGGGCGGCAGGGCGCTGTCGGCGGCGTCGGCCACCAGCAGCACGCGGTCGGCCTGGCGCAGGCAGCGTTGTGTCCAGGCATCGTCACCGGGGTTGGCCAGATACACCACGTAATCATTGCGGCTTTCCAGCTTGTCCAGCCAGGCGCTCAGGTGACGGTAGCGGTCGGGATTGTCCTTGCCGACGAAGGCGACGCCGGGCGAGCCCAGTTCATGGTCGACCGTGGCGGGGTCCAGCAATACGGTCTTGCCGCAGGCGGCCATGCCGTTGGCCAGTTCCACGCGGAAGCGGGTCATGTCCAGGTGCGGTGACAGCGGCAGGATGGTGATGTTGCTGACCTGGTCGACGCGGCGCTGCCGCACTTGCTGGCTGCGATTGCGGCGGATCACCAGCTTGGCGGTTTGCAGCAGCAGTTGCGGGTATTGCATGAACCAGCTTTGCAGCCGGTCGGTGGGAATGCGCACCACGACGCTGTCGCGGGTGGCCAGCACGGTGGCGCCGCGCACGTCGTCGGAAAGCACCGCGATTTCGCCGACCGTCTCGCCGGGCTTGATGTCGCCCAGCACGTGGCGCAGGCCGTCGGGGGCGGTGCGGATAGCGCGCAGGCGGCCGGAAATCACGAAGTAGGCGGCGTCGCCGGGGTCGCCTTGCGAGAACAGCGTGTCGCCGCCTTCGCACTCCCGCCATTCGCACTGGTCCAGGATTTCTTCCAGCACACCAGGCTCCAGTTGCCCGAAATAGCCGGTCAGGATGCGCCGGAAGCGCGCGGTCTGCTGGCGGGTGGCGTGCGGGGGCAGCGGGGTGGAGTCCATGCGGGCGGGTCCGGTGACCGGGGCCCGCCAGTGCCGGTCGAGGTGAAGTCGGAAGCGGGGCCTGATTTCAGTCTAGTTGCTGCGCCCCGGCCTGCAACTCAGTCCTCGAATTCGCGCAGCAGCGGCTGCAGTTCCACCCACAGCGTGGCGAAGGCCTTGGCGCCCTTGCCGTTCGGGGCGAACAGTGTCACCGGTGTCTGGTGTTCGCCCATCTTCTCGATGTCGGAGGTGAAGGGGATGGTGGAATACAGGAAGCGGTCGCTGCGGGCGCGCAGGGTTTCCATGGTGTGGCGGTGCAGCGCTTTCTGCATCTGCACCATCGAGAAGAACGGCACCAGCTTCTTCTTCGGGTAATCGTGTTCCTCAAAGAAGGCGTTGAGCTGGTCGAAGGTGCGCTCGGACAGGGTGGTGGGAATCACCGGCGCCAGGATGTAGTCCGAGGCGTTGAAGATGCTTTCCGCTAGGTTGCCGATGGTGGGCGGGCAGTCCAGGATTACCAGTTCGTATTCGTCCTTCAGGCCTTTCAGGATGTTGTCCAGCCGCGACTTGCGCTTGCCCAGCGCGTCCAGCAGCACGTCGAACTGGCGGAAGCCGAGGTGGGCGGGTATCACGTCCAGTCCGTCGAATTCCGAGTGCTTGATGTGTTCCAGCAGGTGCTCGTAGGCCTTGAAGAAGCGTTCGCTCCAGTCCTTCTTGGCAGGCTTGACCTTGAAGTAGTACGACGAGGCCCCTTGCGGGTCGAGGTCGATCAGCAGCGTCTTCATTCCGGCGTTGGCCGCCATCCACGCGACGTTGACGGCGGTGGCGGTCTTGCCGACGCCGCCCTTCATGCTGTAACACGCCAGAACCTTCATGCCTTGCCCTCCGGAAGCCTTGTTGTTGTCAGGGTTAATCTGACATTGGAAACCATCGCGGCGGGCGTGGCCAGAGGGAATTCGATGAATTTTTCATGAACGGCGGCGGAGCCGGGGGAAATATCCGCTGAAAGGGGCTGGGGCGGGCTTGGCGCTCGTGGCACTATAGTCCAAACGCCGGGTTGTCCCGTCCGGCTCCTGCGGTTGTCCCGGAGAACAAGAACAATTATGAACGCCATTACTGCTTCCGTTTATACCGAATCCGATCCCGTGAAAATGCGCGCCGTGTTCGAAGCGCAGCAGGAAACCGCCATCCGCTGGCGGCAATCCACCGCCGCCGAGCGCATTGAACGCATCAAGCGCCTGCGTGAGGCGATGCTGGCCCGCCGCGCCGATTTCTACGCCGCCTTTGCCAGCGACTACCGTAAGCCCGAGGCCGAGGTGGATGTCACCGAGCTGATGCCGGTGCTGGATGAGATGCGTCACGCCATCGGCCGGGTGAAGCGCTGGATGAAGCCCAGCCGGGTGTGGCCCACCAGCCTGATGATCATGACCAAGGCCTGGGTGCAGTACCAGCCGCGCGGCCGGGTGCTGATCATTGCGCCGTGGAACTATCCGCTGAACCTCTGCTTCGGGCCGCTGGTGTCGGCGCTGGCGGCGGGCAACACCGTCATCCTCAAGCCCTCGGAAATGATGCCCGCGGTGTCGAAGGTGATGGCCGAGATCATCCGCGAGGTCTTCCCGGAAAACGAGGTGGCGCTGTTCGAGGGCAGCCTGCCGACCTCGCAGGCGCTGCTGGACATGCCTTTTGACCATATCTTCTTCACCGGCTCGCCGATGGTGGGCAAGATCGTGATGGCGGCGGCGGCGAAGCACCTGACCAGCGTGACGCTGGAATTGGGCGGCAAGTCGCCGACCATTGTCGATGAAACCGCCGACCTGAAGACGGCGGCGGAAACGCTGATGTGGGGCAAATTCCTCAATGCCGGGCAGACCTGTGTCGCCCCGGATTACCTGTACGTGCACGCCTCGGTGAAGGACGCCTTTGTCCGCGAGTGCCGCACCATTCTGGAGGCGCGTTACGGCAAGTCGGCGGCGGAGCAGAAGGCCAGTCCCGACCTGACCCGCATCGTCAATCCGCGTCATGCCGGGCGCGTGGCCGGGCTGTTGCAGGAGGCGGTGGACAACGGCGCGCGGCTGCTGACCGGCGGCGATGTCGATGTCGACAGCTGCTGGATTTCGCCGACGCTGCTGGATCAGGTGCAGCCGAACGCCAAATTGATGGAAGAGGAGATTTTCGGGCCGGTGCTGCCGATTGTGGAATACACCGACCTGAACCGGGTCATTGCCGACATCAACGCCCGGCCCAAGCCGCTGGCCTTGTACCTGTGGAGCAAGAACCAGGGCAACATCGACTTCGTGATGCAGAACACCACCTCCGGCGGCGCGTGCATCAACCACTGCATGATGCAGTTCGTGCACGGCAACCTGCCGTTCGGCGGCGTCAACAATTCCGGCATCGGCCATGCCCACGGCCATTTCGGCTTCAAGGCCTTCTCGCACGAGCGGGCGGTGGTGCGCTCGTCGTTCATCATGCTGGTGCGGCTGTTCTTCTCGCCCTATGACGCGACGCGGCTGAAGGTGATCAAGGCGTCGCTGGCGTCGTTGAAGCTGCCGATGCCGTGACCGGCGGCGGGGGCGGGTTCAGACCCGCTCCCACACCGTCAGTTCCGCCACCGAGTGCTGGAACTTCCGCTTCGTCTCGCGGATCACGAACGGCACGTCCACCGCGTCCCCCACCCGCCGGAAATGCTTGCCCAGCAGCGCTTGCAGGCCGTCCAGCGTCGTCACTGTCTCGCCGTCGCGCTTGAAGCCGCCGATCCACGCCTCGCGCGGCGTGTGCTCGGTCAGCCAGGTGTAGGGCGAGGTCAGCACCAGCAGGCCGCCGGGGTTGATCCGTTCGTGGATCTGGCCCAGGAACAGCGCCGGGTTGTACAGCCGGTCGATCAGGTTGGCGGCCAGCACCAGGTCATAACCACTGAACTGCGGCTTCAGGTTGCAGGCGTCACCCTGGAAGAATTCCACCTTGGCGCGGGTATCCTCCAGTCCGTGTTCGGCCAGCGTGCGGGTGCAGTAGCTCACCAGTTCGCCCTCGTCGGTGCGGGTGTAGCGCAGCTTGCCCTGTTCGGCCATCTGCACGCCCAGCCCGATGAAGCGCGCCGAGAAATCGATGCCGGTCACCCGGTCAAAATGTTTGGCCAGCTCGAATGTGGCGCGCCCGGCGGCGCAGCCCAGGTCCAGCGCGGTGCGGGCCGGACGGTCGCCGAAGGCGGCAATGCACAGTTTCGCCAGACTTTGCGAGAAATTCGCCACGCCATAGTGCAGGTCGCCGTAATGGAATTCGGCGTATTCCGACAGCAGCCGGTCGGTTTCATACAAGGACCCCGGTACCTGCGCGGGCGCGGCGGAGACGATGTAGCGGAAGCCCGCGTGCTGGAAGAAATGACGGCGGAAGGCATAGCGTGAATCGGCGCGCGATTCGTTGCCGCAGGCAATCCACGAGCCGCCCTTCATCAGGTTGTGGCGGTCGTCAAAAGTGGGCGTGGAGAAGTCGTCGTACCAGGGATGCACAGCGAAACCGTCGAAGGGATAGATCGGCGTTTCCGTCCATTGCCAGACGTTGCCGGTGACATCGTAAAAATCACCGTGCGCAAAACGGGTGACCGGGCACGACGACGCACCGTGGTCGAGATGCAGGTTGGCGGCGGCCGGGCGGTCGTCCGGGACATCGCTCAAACCGCAGGCGTCATACAGCCGCCGCCATTCATCCTCGGTGGGCAGCCGCACCGGCAGGCCGGTCTTCGCGGCCTTCCAGCGGCAGAAGGCGCGCGCTTCCAGGCAGTTCACCTCCACCGGCCAGTCCCAGGGCATCGGCACTTCTTCGGTCATCAACCGCAGTTGCCACGCGCCGTCGCGGCGATGCCAGAAGGTCGGATGCGCGGCGGCGGTGAAGCCCAGCCAGCCGCGTCCTTCCTCGTCCCAGAATTCCGGGCGGCTGTAGCCGTTGTCCTCGACGAATTCGCGGAATTCACCGTTGCTGGTCAGATGGCGGGCGGCTTCAAAGGCCGGGACGGCGGCTTCATGGCGGCCGTATTCGTTGTCCCAGCCATAGACCGGCTCGGCGAAATCACGGCCCAGACGGACCATGCCGGCGGGCACCGGCAGCAGGCGGTTTTCCGGGGCGGGGCCACTGTCCCGGCCGGGCTGCCAGTCGGGGTGCGGCTTCACGAATTCCAGGTCATGCTGGCGGATCAGCACCGACGAGGTTTCCAGATGGATGCGCTCGTGCTCGATACCCATCACGATCGCCCACCACGGATGTTCCCAGCCGATAGGCAGCGTCAGCGGCGCATGGTCGATCACGGCGCAGACCAGTTCGCGCACCTGGCGACGGTAGTCGCGCACCTCGGCCACCGACGGCCAGTCATAATGGGCGTCGTTCAGGTCATCCCAGCTCATTTCATCGACGCCGACAGCGAACATCGACTCGAAGCGCGGGTTCAGCCGTTCCTGTACCAGCCGCGCCAGCAGCAGCTTGTTGATGAAAAAAGTGGCGGTGTGGCCAAAATAGAAAATCAGCGGATGGCGCAGCGAAATCGGCTTGCGCACATAGGCTTCTTCAGTCGCCAGCGTTTCGAACAGGCTTTCATAGCGGTCGAAGGTGGCGGTGAAATAGTCGCGCAGCGCGCGGCGGACCGTGGCGGCATCGGGGCCGTCCAGGCGCGGCGTGCGGGGGAAAAGGCGTGGCGTCATCGGCGGATCTCGCGTCGGGGGCGGACAGGCCGCAGTCGGAATGCCGTTAGATACCACAGGAAGCGCGACAATTGAAAGTCAACGAAAAATAACAGAAGGAAGGACTGTTATCGGGCAACACAAAGGGGGAAGATGCAACCGGAGGGGCGGAAGGATTAAGAGAGGGGGTATCGACAGTAGCAACCCCGAGTGGGGAAGAGAACCAGACAGACGACAAACTGTCTTTCCGAAGCTGCTACTGTCAACACCCTGAACCTCGCCGCACGTTTATAATAAGCCGGTCAAGCTTTCACCAACCTTTCAAAAAACAGCCTTATGCGAATTCTTCTCGTTGAAGACGATCTGCCCATTGCCGAAGGCCTGCGCCATGCGCTGCGTCGCGAGGGCTACAGCGTCGATGTCGCCCATGACGGGCTGGTGGCGCGCGAGGCCCTGCGGCAGGAAGCCCCGTATGAGGCGATCATCCTCGACCTGGGCCTGCCGCGCCTGGACGGCCTGACGCTGCTGCGCGAATGGCGCGGCCGCGGCATTACGACGCCGGTGATCATCCTCACCGCCCGCGATGAGTCCGGCGACCGCATCCAAGGCCTGGACAGCGGCGCGGACGATTATGTGACCAAGCCCTTCGATGTGAACGAACTGCTGGCGCGCCTGCGCGCCGTGACCCGCCGCTCGGCGGGCGGCGCGGTCAACGAGCTGGCGCTGGGCGGCCTGCGCATGGACCGCACCGCCCGCCGCGTCTATGCAGGCGACGAGGAAATGGGCCTGTCGCCGCGCGAGTACAACCTGCTGGAACTGCTGCTGACGCGCGCGGGCAAGGTGGTCAGCAAGCCGCAGATCCAGGAGCACCTCAGCGACTGGGATACCGACCTCAGCGACTCCGCCATCGACCTGTACATGCACCGCCTGCGCAAGCGGCTGGAGGGAACCGGCGTGCAGTTGCGCACCATCCGGGGTTTCGGCGTGATGCTGCAGGCCGGAGCGTCCGGTGGCTGATGCCCCGGTCGTTTCCCGTCGCGAGCGGCGGCGACGGCAACGGCTGCGGCTGCGCCGCGTCTACAGCCTGCGCGGCCGCCTGCTGCTGTGGATGCTGCTGCCGCTGCTGCTGGTGCTCTCCTGTTCCGGCGTGATCGCCTACTATCAGGCGGTCTATTACGCCTACAGTGAATACGACCAGACCCTCTACAACCACGTCCACTCCCTGGCGCAGCTGGTGGAAAAGCGCGGCAGCCGCGTCGCCCTGAACATGCCCCGCCAGGCCAAGCGCATGTTCCTGTGGAATGATTTCGATACCACCTATTACCAGATCAGCACCCGCAACAAGATCATTGCCGGCGAGAAAACCTTTCCCGAGGCGCAGGGTACCGTCCTCAAGTATTTCGACACGCTCATTTTCGACGGGGAGTTCAAGGGTACGCCGGTGCGGGTGGCGGTGCTGGTGGCCGACAACCCCGAGCTGGGCCAGGAAGTGCAGATCAAGGTGGCGCAGACCCAGTACCGGCGTGAGAAGCTGACCGGCAAGATCCTGCTCAGCGTGGTGGTGCCGCAGCTGGCGCTGATCCTGATCGTGCTGCTGGTGGTCAGCGTCGGCGTCAACCGCAGCCTGCGGCCGCTGTCGACCATGGCCCGCGCCCTGGAAGCGCAGACCCACCAGCGGCTGCAGCCGGTGCCGGACGAGGGTGTGCCCCGCGAGGTGCAGCCGCTGGCCAGCGCCATCAATGATCTGTTGCGCCGGCTGGAGGCGGCGCTGGCGGCGCAGCGCAAGTTCATCGCCAATGCCGCGCACCAGCTGCGCACGCCGCTGACCGCCATCCGCCTGAACCTCGACCGGCTGGAACACGCCGATACGCCCGGGGAACGTCGCGAGGCCGAGCAGCATCTGCGCACCTCGGTGGAGCGCACCGTACGCCTGTCGCGGCAGTTGCTGACGCTGGCCCGCGCCGAGCCGGAAAGCCTGCAGCAGACGGCATTGCAGCCACTGGATCTGGTCAGCCTGATCCGCGAGGAGGGCGGCGAATGGGTGCCGGTAGTGCTGGAGCGGGGCGGCGAACTCAGTTTCGAGGGCCCGGAGACGCCGGTCATGGTCATGGGCCATGCGACGCTGCTGCGCGAGGCGGTCAGCAACCTGATCGACAATGCCCTGAAATACGGCGGGCCGGGGGTTCGCATCGTCCTGGAGGTCTCGGCCGCGCCGCAGCCGTCATTCCGGGTGCTGGACAACGGTCCCGGCATTGATCCGCGTGTCGGCGAGCGCATTTTCGAGCGCTTCTACCGCAACGACGAGGGCGGCGAGGGCTCCGGACTGGGCCTGTCGATCGTCAAGGATGTAGCGCAGTTGCATGGCGCCCGCATCGCGCTGACGCCGGGACTGGAAGGGCGCGGCCTGGGCGTGGCCCTGCTGCTGCCGCTGAAGGAAGCAGCGATCGTGCCGGGTGCGCGCGGGAAAGCCTAGCGGCACTTCTCCAGCGCCTTGTTCACGGCGGCGTGCTGCCTGTCGATTTCGTCATCCGTGTGATACTGGCGCTCGCCGTTCTTGTCGAGGTTGTAGAAACGGCCGCCTTCATTGTAGAGCCGTTGCTGCTCGCGCAGCATGGCGCAATTCTTGTCCTGCTTTTGCCGGGCTTCCTGCTGCTTCTGCTGCTGTTCCGCCTTGAGGGCCTTTTCCTCGTCAATCGTCTGCAACAGTTTGCGTTGGCGGCTGACGGCGCTTTCCTCCGGCGGCGGCGAGGCCTGGGCGGCGGACGGCGCAGTGCGGATATCCAGGGTTTGCGCTTTCTGGTTGGCGGGCGGCTTGTCGGTGAAGTGCACCTTGCCCTCGGCGTCCTTCCATTGATAGATCTCGGCGTGGGCGGGAGTGCAAAGCCAGAGCAGGACGATAACAGCGGCAATCGGGCGGGACATGAAGCCTCCGGTCGGGGCGGGACAAATGAAAACGGAGGCCGAAGCCTCCGTCTCATTGTAGCCGACCGTACCGGAACCGGTTAGTCGTTGTAGGCGCGCTCACCGTGGGAAGTGACGTCCAGACCGATGCGCTCGTTCTCTTCGTCAACCCGCAGGCCGATGGTCATGTCGACCAGCTTGTAGGCGATGAAGGAAACCACACCCGACCAGACGATGGTGGTGGCGACGGCGATTGCCTGCACCTTGACCTGACCCATCATGTCGTAGGCGCCCGGTGCGTTGATCACATAATCCCACCAGCTGGTGCCGCCCAAGGAAGGAGCCGCGAACACGCCGGTCAGCAAGGCGCCGAGGATACCGCCCACGCCATGCACGCCGAACACATCCAGCGCATCGTCCGCGCCCAGCATCTTCTTCAGGCCGTGCACGCCCCACAGGCAGATGATACCGGCCAGCAGGCCGATGGCCAACGCACCGCTCACACCGACAAAGCCGCAGGCCGGGGTGATGGCGACCAGACCGGCCACCGCGCCGGACACGCCGCCCAGCAGGGAAGGCTTGCCCTTGAAGATCCACTCGGCGAACGACCAGGACACGGCGGCGGCGGCAGTAGCAACCCAGGTGTTGATGAAGGCCAGGCCGGCGATGCCGTTGGCTTCCAGGGCGGAACCGGCGTTGAAGCCGAACCAGCCGAACCACAGCAGCGAGGCGCCGATCATGGTCATCACCATGTTATGGGGAGACATCGCTTCCTTGCCGTAGCCGACACGCTTGCCAATCACATAGGCGCCCACCAGACCGGCGACAGCGGCGTTGATGTGCACCACGGTGCCGCCGGCGAAGTCCAGCGCGCCCTTCTGGAACAGCCAGCCGGCAGTAGCCGTGGCAGCTGTAGCAGCGTCAGCGTCGGTGTAGGCATCGGGACCGGCCCAGTACCACACCATGTGGGCGATCGGCAGGTAGGAGAAGGTGAACCACAGCACGGTGAAAGCCAGCACGCCGGCGAACTTGGCGCGTTCGGCGAAGGCGCCGACGATCAAGCCGCAGGTGATGGCGGCAAACGCGCCTTGGAACACAATGTAGATCATCTCGTGGATCGGGGTGGCCTTGCTCCAGGTCGCTGCCAGGGAGTCGGCGGTCACACCGTTCAGGAACACCTTCGACAGCGAGCCGAAGAAGGCATTGCCCTCGGTGAAGGCGACGCTGTAGCCGTAGACCATCCACAGCACGGTGATCAGCGAGAAAATGGTGAAGACCTGCATCAGCACCGACAGCATGTTCTTCTTGCGGACCAGGCCGCCGTAGAACAGGGCCAGGCCGGGAATCGACATCAGGATGACGAAGGCGGCCGACATCATCAGGAAGCCGTCGTCCGCCTTGTTGGCGGTCGGGGCGGGAGCAGCGGCAGCTTCAGCAGCGGGAGCGGCTTCGGCGGCGGCCGGAGCGGGAGCAGCGGTTTCAGGAGCCGCAACGGCGGTGGCCGTGACGGCGGCGGGCGCCGCGGCAGGCGCGGCGGCCTCCTCGGCATGGAGCGGGGCGGCGCTGAATAGCGCACTGCTCAAGCTCAGGGCGATAAGGAACTTTTTCACGGTGGTTCTCCACGTGATTGCCTGAAAGGACAAAGATTTTGAGGCTGTTGTCAGACTGCGTCGACGCCGGTTTCCCCGGTGCGGATACGGATCACCTGCTCCAGGCTGCTGACGAAGATCTTGCCGTCACCGATCTTGCCGGTGTTGGCTGCCTTGGTAATGGCTTCGATCACCTGGTCAAGCAGGTCGGTGCCGATGGCGACTTCGATCTTGACCTTGGGCAGGAAGTCCACCACGTACTCTGCACCGCGGTACAGTTCGGTGTGGCCTTTCTGACGGCCGAAACCCTTCACTTCGGTGACGGTGATGCCCTGCACGCCGATATCGGAGAGGGCTTCGCGGACGTCATCCAGCTTGAACGGCTTGATGATGGCGGTAACCAGTTTCATCATGTTGCTCCTGAGAAAGGAGCCGCCTCCCGAAAGGGGTAGGGAGGCGGCCCAAAACGGTTAGAAACCCTTGCTGAGAGTCAGCACGAAGGTCCCTTCGCACAGACTGTTGCCGCAATCCTTTTCATCGATGTCGGAACCGATGTAGGCGCCTTCAACACCCACGCCGCCCAGCGTCTTGGATACGGCCAGCTTGTAGTCCATGTAGCTGTCGTCGCTGCCGGTGGTGCCCAGGGCCTGGGTCATCATGGCGGCGCTGTCGAACTTGTTCATGCCAAGGCTGCCGGACACACCGAAGCCAGCAACTTCCGTGCCATAGCTGGCATAGAGATAAGTGAACTTGTCGCTCTTGTTGAAGTAGTCCGGGCTGATGTTCAGGCCGATCTTGGCGCCGCTCATGCTGACCGAACCGTAGATTTCGTCATACGCCAACGGATCGTTGATGCCGGGGTAGTTGTAGCGCATCACGCCGACGTCGTAGGACACCTCACCGGCCTTGCCGCTGTAGCCGAGCAGGGTGTCCAGTTCCAGGCCGCCCGCGCCGCTGGCAATGCTGGAACCCCACATCGAGAAGTAGGCGCCGCTGGTGTGGGTGAAGGTCATCGAGCCCTGGACAGCGGCATTGGTCATGGTTTGGGACACGCCGCGGAACAGGTAGTTGGTGGTGAAAGCCGTGCTGCCGGTGACGGTGACAGGAGCGTCAGCCGCGAACACGGAAGCGGACATCAGAACGGAACCGGCGAGAACGGCTTTGGCCAGAGTAGCGAGTTTCATAGAAAGACTCCTGATACAGCGTTGTAAACAGACTCGGAAAAGTCTAAAAAGTGGGTTGCGAGTAATGCTTTGCAGAAGCCGTGCCAACTTGGTGAAATACCTTGTCACAAAGGCTTTACAGGCGGACACAAACTGTAATACTTGCCGGCCGCGCCGCTTTTTGGCTCCCTCCTTGGGAGGGTTGTGGGCGAAAATGGTGCGGTTCCGGGTGGTTTTCCTTGTATTGGTGCGTTTTTTGGGCGGAGAAGAGCATGGCCCTGGATAATTTGGTGCAAACTGTGCGTGAGCAGCTGCGCGCGCGCCTGAATCAGGCGGATCAGGCCGGTCTGTGGCAGGAGGTCGACCGCAACCTGAATGCGGTGCTGACCGAGGTTTTCGCGAAGATGGATCTGGTGACCCGCGAGGAATTCGACCGCCAGAGCGCCCTGCTGAGCGAGGCCCGGGTCAAGCTGCAGGCGCTGGAGACCCAGCTGAAGGCCTTGGAGGCCCTGACAAAACCGGTATAATCCGCGCCCCGGCGTCCGACGGAAGGACGCCCGCTTCATTACAAGGAATGTGCATCATGTCGCTCGCCCTCGTCCGGACCCGCGCCGCCATCGGCCTGTCCGCTCCCCTGGTTACCGTCGAAGTCCACCAGAGCAACGGCCTGCCCGCGCTGACCATTGTCGGCTTGCCGGAAGCCGCCGTGCGTGAAAGCAAGGATCGGGTCCGTTCCGCCCTGCTCAACGCCGGTTTTGAGTTTCCCCAGCGCCGCCTCACCATCAATCTTGCGCCCGCCGACCTGCCCAAGGAGGGCGGCCGCTACGATTTGCCGATCGCCCTGGGCATCCTCGCTGCCAGCGGCCAGATTCCTGCGGAGGCGCTGGAGGACCGGGAATTCGTGGGTGAACTGGCGCTGGCGGGGGAACTGCGGGGCGTACCGGGTGTGCTGTCGGCCAGCCTGGCGGCGGGCCGGGAAAACCGGGCCCTCTTTGTGCCTGCCGAAAATGCCGGGGAAGCGGCGCGGCCGCCGCAGTCGCGTGTGTTCGGGGCGGCCTGTCTGGGCAGCCTGTGCGCGCACTTGCAGGGCGACACGATGCTGGCGCGCGCCACCCCCTCGCGTCCGCTGAACCCGGTTCGTCCCGCCGACCTGGCTGACGTCAAGGGCCAGCACCGCGCCCGCCGGGCGCTGGAGATCGCGGCGGCGGGCGGGCATTCGCTGCTGATGATGGGGCCGCCCGGCACCGGCAAGACGCTGCTGGCCTCGCGCCTTCCCGGCATTCTGCCGGAGCTGGACGAGGCCGCCAGCCTGGAAGTTGCCACCATCCATTCGGTCGCGGGCCAGCCGGACCATCCGCTCGGCCTGCCGCCGTTCCGCGCCCCGCACCATACCGCCTCGGCGGCGGCGCTGGTGGGCGGCGGCTCCAATCCGCGTCCGGGGGAAATCACGCTCGCGCACCACGGTGTGCTGTTCCTGGACGAGTTGCCCGAATTCGACCGCAAGGTGCTGGAAGTGCTGCGCGAACCGCTGGAGTCCGGGCATGTGGTGATCTCGCGCGCGGCGCGGCAGACCACCTTTCCCGCCGGATTCCAGCTGGTGGCGGCCATGAACCCCTGTCCCTGCGGCTATCTGGGCGACGGCAGTCCGCGCTGCCGCTGCACGCCGGAGCAGGTGGGGCGTTATCGGGGAAAATTGTCCGGGCCGTTGCTGGATCGCATCGACCTGCATATTGAAGTGCCCGCCCTGCCGGCGGCGGCGTTGCGTGACGCGAAGCCCGGCGAGGATTCGGCGGCGGTGCGGGAACGTGTGCTGGCGGCGCGGGCGCGGCAGCAGGCGCGCCAGGGTGCGACCAACCGGACGCTGAGTCCGGCGGAGCTGGACCGCCATTGCGTGATGGGGGAAAAGGAAGCGCGATTGCTGGAGCAGGCGATGCAGCGCCTGCGGCTGTCGGCGCGCGCCTATCACCGCGTGTTGCGGGTGGCGCGCACCATTGCCGATCTGGCCGGTTCCGAGTCGCTGCAGACGGCGCACCTGACCGAGGCCATCACCTTCCGTCTGCTGGACCGGCAGTAGCCTCAGCTGACCGTCAGCGCCGTCGAGTCCTTGTTGACGGTTACGGTCTTCACCAGCGTCACCACTTCTTCCGTCTTCGGCGGCGTCCGGGAGCCGCCGGTCACCACCATTGGCATGGTGTGATGGAACTTGGTGATCACCTGCGTCGGTGTGACCTTGACGGTGGCGAAGCCCTGGGTGCTGGTCTGCACGTACTTGATCCACGGATTCTGCACGGGTGGCGCGCCGGCGCCGCCGGTGTAGGGATTGGGAATGGTCAGCCCGGCGGCGGCGGCCATGGCCTGCAGCGTCTGGCCCATGTTCCCGGCCAGCGTCTCGTTCAGGGTGTTGACCGGGGTGTAACCGGCGGCGGTGGCGCGTTTCAGGTATTCCTCGAAGGCGAAACGGTTGATGTCGGTCTGCTGTTTGGCGGACAGGCTCGCGAAGGCAATCTGTCCGGCCGGGGTGCCGACATCCAGCGAGCCGGTGGGCAGCAGCGTCGTCAGCTGCTTCACCACTTCGGTGCGCACGCCCTGGTACAGCAGCATGTTGCCTGAGGAGTAGACCAGCGGTCGCAGCGAGCGGAACGGGTTGGTGCTGGTTTCCAGGGTGTTCACATAGCCCAGCGGATCGGCCTTGCGCGCCTCCAGCACGGCTTTTACTTCGTCCTCGAAGCTGCCCACCACTCCGGCCAGATAGCTCCAGAAGCTGGAGGAACTGATCCCGGCGGTGACCAGGTCGACCAGCGCCGCGTCGCCCTCGGTATAGGCGCCGTAATTGGCCGGGACTTCCCCGGCGTAGAAGGCATGGATGTCGCCGGTGATCGCCACCACGTTCTTGACGCCCGCGCCCTTCAGGAAGCCGGTCAGGGCGGTGCGCTCGGCGGCGTAGCCGTCCCACTGGTCGGCGTTGACCAGATAGGTGTTGAGCAGGTCCTTCAGTGTGCTGCTGCCCGCCGCTGCCAGGGCGTTGGCTTGGGCGACAATGGCGGGCAGGGCGTTCAGGTTCAGCGCCATGCGCAGCAGCGAGACTTCGTTACCCCAGAATTTCCAGGTTGAGGGGCTGGTGGCCATCTTGGTCTTCCACCAGTCGCGCTGGGTCTTGCCCAGCACGGAAACCAGTCCGAGGCCGGTATCGTACAGTGCCGCCACTTCATCGGCGGTCAGCGTGGATCCGGTGGGGTCGGCGGTGAGTTTGGCGACAATGCCGCCCAGGAATCCGGCCGTAACCATATCTCCGGCGGTGGCGGCCGCTTGGGCGGCCATGCCCACGGCCAATTGCATCTTGCCGCCCTGAACCTGCAGGAAGGTGGGTTCGGGCACGAAATAGCGGCCGCCGATGCTGCCCAGCGGCTGGCCGCTGGCGGGGTTGGGCGTGGCTTCGGGCAGGACATGGTCAGCGCGGTATAGGCGTTCGTCGGTCATGACGAAATGGGCGAGGGTGCCGAATTGCAGGTCACGGTAAATCTTCACTGTGGCGAAGTTGCTGGCCACCGACTCGTCCAGGTCGGGTACGTCGGCGGGCATGAATTCAAACCAGGCGCGATTGGCGGCGCGGCGGCGGTTGGTCTGGCGGGTGTCCGTGGCGGCGGAAGGCGCGCCCAGTTGTTCGTTGGAGACCGGCAGCACGCCGTTGACCAGCGTTACCGAGCCGTTGTCATAGGTCTCGTTGTTCTGCCAGCAGTCATCCGAGAATTCGTGGTCATCCCAAATGGCGATGATGGCGCAACGGGCATGCAGTTCCTGCAACCGGTCATCGGTGCGGTACTGCTTGTACAGGTAACGGTAGTCTTCCAGCGTGGTCGCCACGTGCGCGGTGGTGCTGCCGGGTTTCAGGGTCTGGCTGGGCAGCACCAGCTTGGTGTGGCTGCTTTCCGGGCTTTCCGACTGGTAGCTGTCACCGGCGGCTTCGTAAATGTAGTCGCCCAGATGCACCAGGAAGTCGATGTCCTGCTTCATCAGCGCGCTCAGGCCCACCCAGTGGTTGACGCTCCAGTCCTGACAGGAAACAAAGGCAAAATTCAGCTCGGCAGGGCTGGCGGCGGCAGCGGGCGCGGTCTTGAAGCGGCCGATGCGGCTGATGCCGGTACCTGCCTTGAAACGGTAGAAATAAGTGGTAGCCGGGTTCAGGCCGGTCAGCTTGTGGCGGATGGAATTGTCATGCGCGGCCTGGGCGGTCAGGCCGATCGCGGGGATCAGCAGCGTGGTGAAGTCGGTGCTGGCGGAAATTTCCAACGTCAGGTCAATGTTCGCTTCGCCACTGCCGACCTGGGCGACATCATCGGCCGCCGCCAGGACCACGCGCGTCCAGAGGATGATCGAGTCGGGCTTGGGGTCGGCGGACATGACGCCTTGCGGGAATTTGTGGCTGCCGGTGGTGCCGGGACGGCTGAGCGGGTCGGCGGCCAGCGGCGTCTTGGCGGGCGGATCGTCATCGCCCCCGCCGCAGCCCGGCAGGCCGAATACAGCCACCGAGGTGGTCAGGAATCCCATGTTCTTCAATAGGTCGCGGCGTTTCATGAGTGCCATTCTCCCGAGGGTTATTCTTTGTTTGAGGTTCTTGTTTTATAGACGGCGATTGTGAAGCCCGTATTCAAGCCTAGCGCATTTTTGGAATGGGGCTGCATTTTTTTCTGAGGGTCTTGTGTTGCTCTCCCGTTCCGCCGCAATTGGACTAGGCTTGTTAGGAAGTTTCGGGTTCAGGGCGGTGCAGGAGCGGGCATGAAGACTGAGTTGGCGCTGTTTCCGCTGAATCAGGTGCTGTTTCCCGGCGGGGGGACGCCCTTGCGGATTTTCGAGTTGCGTTACCGCCGCTTGCTGGATGAATGCGGACGCACCCGGCCCTTCGGGCTGGTGCGCATCCGCTACGGGCAGGAGGTCGGCGATGCAGCCTTCCCCTACGATATCGGTTGCGCGGCCTATGTGGTGCAGCGCATCGCGCTGGCGGACGGCAGTCTGGCCATCGAGGTGGTGGGCGACCGGCGTTTCCGCATCGATTCGCTGCGGGTGGAGGAAGACGGACTGACCCGCGCCGCCGTGGAGTGGCTGCCGCCTGATCCCCGGGTGGCGATTCCCCCGCACCTGAAGCCGGTGGCGGACTCCTTCAGTGAATGCGGCGAGCGGCTGGAGGACGCGGGGATGCTGGCCTGGCGGCTGGCCGAGGCGCTGCCGATGTCGCTGGACGAACGGCAGGGCCTGCTGGAAGAAAATGATCCCGCCCAGCGCCTGCACCGGGTCAAGGACTGGCTGTTGCGCCACCCCGATGATTTCGTGGCCTGATCAGGA
>DASUIL010000065.1:0-3783 GCA_036273075.1 Fluviicoccus sp.
TACCGCCTCACCTACCTTCGCGCCCGTGGCGATATCGTCGCCGGCAAGTCCCGGCGCGAAGCCAATACCGGGCCTTTGTACATCAAGGTGTACACCATGCGCTCGGAGGTCGTGCCCTTTGCCACGGCCGCGCAAGGCGCATTGTTCGCCTGCGAGCCGCACTAATTGAGAGCCGTTCTTATCTTTTAAATATATTTACGGTATTGCCTCAAACCCAGTAAATACGTGAAGATTTGTTCGGGTAGTCGCGTCCAACGCAACCGCGGCTACCTCAAACCCGCTTCGGCGGGTTTTTTATTGCCGCGATGTAGGGAAGTCGGTCATCCCGCTGGGCTCATAACCCGGAGGCTGCTGGTTCGAATCCAGCCATCGCTACCATCTCCTGTCGAGGGGCCTAGGCCAGGAGGCCGGGAACGGAATCCTGCCAAGGATGGTTTCACCCCAACCACCAGCAGCTTGAATCGTCATTCCATACGGCGTCCCTCGATGAGGGCGCTGGGCGGGCAGGTTGCTGCTGGTTGTGGTGATTCATCGCGGCCCTGCGTAAGGGCGACTCACAGGCTGGACGCCGTTATCCATGCGGGCGGGGAAGGCCCGCCGCCGGAGTTGAACATGATCAAGCGCATCACCCTGGCAGTGATCATTGTCGCCGCCCTGACCGGCTGCGCCTCTGCCCAACTGCCGGTCTGCCCCGAAATCAAGCTGACCTTCTGCCCGGTGTAACGCCATGATCAATAGTCGCAAGCTGGAAGATCTGCACCCGCTGGTGCAGGCAAAAGCGCGTTTGATGATTGAGAAATGCCGTCAGGCTGGAATTGACTTGCTGGTGACCAGCACTTACCGCGACTTTGCGTCTCAGGATGCGTTGTTCGCTCAAGGCCGCTCAGTCCCCGGCAATCGGGTAACCAATGCCCGCGCCGGTCAGTCATTTCACAATTACCGGGTCGCCTTTGACGTTGTGCCACTGGTGCACGGCAAGCCCATGTGGGAAACGGTCGGTGCCGCCGCACACGTCTGGAAGCAGATCGGCGATATCGGCAAAAGCTGCGGGTTGGAATGGGCTGGCGACTGGGCCACGTTCCGTGAGTTCCCGCACTTCCAGTACACCGCCGGGCTGACCTTGAAAGACTTTCAAGCCGGGAGAACGTTGCCATGAACAAGGCGGGAGTAGCCATGAACGAACCGACCACAGCGACCTGTGCGGCTGCTGGAGCCGGTCTGAGCGTAAACCTGACCGGAATCGCCACGACCTGTGGATTGTGGATTTCTGGTGCCGCCATGCTGCTGGTGTTTGTCCTGGCGGCGCTGGTCATGTTCTCAATGAGTCCGCCTCGGTCCCGGCGTGAACAGGCTGGCATGCTGGCAGTGGCATTTGCCCATGGCTTGATGGTTGGCCCATTGGTGATCGAGTACATGGGCTGGACCGGCTGGTCATTCCAGGCGCAGCTCTGTGTATGTTTTTGCGTATCAGCTCCCGGCTGGCTGCTATGGCGCATCGTCAGCAATCAGCTGGCGCGGTGGCGTGATGCGAAGAACCCGATTCAGTCTATTGCCGCTGATGTGGGGTCAGCCAAGCGGAATGCTTTCGGGTTGCCAGATGCAGGCAACATTCCGCCTATGCCGGAGGTTAAACCGGCTAGGCGTGATCGTGACTGACCGTCGCGAGTCCGCCTCCAGTCGCGGATACGACAGTAAATGGCAGAAGGCCAGTGCGGCATACAAGCAGTCTAACCCGCTTTGCGTCAACTGCCTGCGTCTCGGTAAGCCGGTGCCAGTGGCTGTAGTTGACCACATCAAGCCGCATCGCCTGGCCGCTGCAATCGCATCGGGCGATGATGATGCAATCGCTAAAGCCCGCGCATTGTTTTGGGACAAGACCAACTGGCAGTCGCTGTGCAAGTGCTGCCATGACAGTTACAAGCAGCAGCTGGAGAAGTCCGGCACCGTGGCCGGGTGTGATACATCCGGCCGCCCGATCGACCCCAACCACCCGTGGAACAAACGGGGGTAGGGGGTCAAAAGTCTATGACCTTTACCGAAAAGACCGCGCCCCACTAGTTCTGTGTGCAACCGGGAGTTTCGGTAGGGGGGTATCTACATGAGAGGTGGTATCTGATGGGTGAACGTGGTCCTAAGCCGCTGCCGGCGAATGTGCACGTGCTGCGCGGCAACGCCAGCAAGCTGCCGCGCGCCAGCCTGCAGGACACGGTCTGCCCGCCAGCCGCCATTCCGTCTGCGCCGGACCACCTGAACGCGGAGGCGCTGGAGGAATGGAAGCGCGTGACCCCGTTGCTGCTGGATCTGGGGCTGATCACCGAGATTGACCGTGCCGCCCTGGCCGCCTATTGCCAGGCCTACGGCCGCTGGGTAAATGCCGAGCGCTCCATTTCCAGGCTGAACGCGGCGGAAGGCAGCGACGGTCACGCCGGGGAGGTGGGCATCACGCCGTCCGGGTACAAACAGATGAGCGTGCTGATGCAGATCAGCAACCGCGCCCAGGAAACCATGGCGAAGTTCGCGGCAGAGTTCGGCATGACGCCCAGCAGCCGTTCCCGCGTGACCCCGTCCGCACCTGGAGAACAGGGCGAACTTTTTGAGAAGCCCGGCGGTGACGCGGCAAACAAGTATTTCCGCTGACCCGACGACGGACTACGCCCGGCAGGTAACTGACGGCCGTATTGTCGCCGGCCCGATTGTACGGGCGGCCTGCGCCCGCCACCTGAAGGACCTGAAGGACGGCCACAAGCGCGGCCTGCGATGGTCAGCCGAGGCTGCTAACCACGTCATCGACTTCTACAGCGACGTGCTGTACCTGAATGGTGGCGACTTCGAGGGCGTGCCGTATGACCTGCTGCTGTGGCAGTGCTTCATCGTGGGGTCACTGTTTGGCTGGCTGAATGTCGAGGACGGCTCCCGCCGCTTCCGGGTGGCGTATATCGAGACGGCGAAGGGCTCTGGCAAGTCGCCGCTGGTGGCTGGTATCGGCCTCTACGGCCTGACCGCTGACCGCGAGGAGCGTGCCGAGATCTACTCGGCGGCCACCAAAAAAGACCAGGCCATGATCCTGTTCCGTGACGCGGTGGCCATGGTCGACTATTCGCCCATGCTGAACACCCGCATCGTGCGGTCCGGGGGCTACCACAAGGAGTGGAACCTGGCATTCCCGGCCACCAGCAGCTTCTTTCGGGCGGTGAGTTCGGATGATGGCCAATCCGGCCCGCGCCCGCACATGGCGCTGCTGGATGAGATCCACGAGCACAAGGACAACACCGTTGTCGAAATGCTGCGCGCCGGGGTGAAGGGCCGCCGCCAGCCGCTGATTGTGATGATCACCAACAGCGGCACCAGCAAGCAGTCGGTCTGCTGGGAGTATCACGATTACGCGGAAAAGGTCTGCAAGGGCGCCATCAAGGACGACACCTTTTTCGGCTACGTCTGCGCCCTGGATCCGGGTGAAGACCCGTTCAAGGATGAGTCGTGCTGGGTCAAGGCCAATCCGTCCCTGGGCATCACCATCAAGGACAAGTACCTGCGCGACCAGGTGACGCAGGCGCGCGGCATGCCCTCGAAGGAAGGCAAGGTGCGGAGGCTCAATTTCTGCCAGTGGCTGGATGCCGCCGAGGGCTGGATTCCCTACCTGGTGTGGCAGCAGTGCGAGGACCGGTACACCGAGAAAGACCTGCTGGGCCGTAAGTGCCGTGGCGGACTGGACCTGTCCAGCACGCAGGACTTGACCGCCTTCGTGCTGGAGGTTGAGCCGACCGCTGATGACCCTTACTGGCG
>DASUIL010000066.1:0-2132 GCA_036273075.1 Fluviicoccus sp.
CTTGACGAAGCGCCAGACATCCTCGAAACGGTGGCGGCTGAAGATCAGCCCCGAACGCGCGTCGAGAATGGCCTGGAACAGGTTGGCGCCCAAGGTCAGGCGGTTACCGGCGTGCCCGGCGCGGCGCACGGCCTCCGGCTCTGCTTCGGCGAACTGGATGGCCAGCGGCAGCAAGGGCGCGGCGGCGGCAGCGCCGTCCGGCAGCACCGGTCCCAGCGTGCGGTACAGCACCGAAGCGGCGTAGGGGACCAGCTTCTTGTGGCGGGCGAAGGTGGCGAACAGCGCCGCGACATAACCCAGATGCCTGCCCGCCTTCGGTTCCAGCCGGGCGATGCGCGACAGCAGCGGGAAGGACTTGGGAATGACGCCCATCTTCTCCAGCAGCCGGGTGTAGATTTCCGGTTCCGGCAAGCTGTCGGCGAAGGGCGGGAACAGCGGATGGCGCAGGTGGAAACCGTTGTCGGGGAATTCGAGGTTGAAGCCGGTGAACTCCCACTTCTCGAACTGCGAGGCGGCGGGCAGCACATAGTGCGCCAGCCGCGCGGTTTCGGTCATGGCCACGTCCACTACTACCAGCAGTTCCAGCGACGCAAAGGCCTTTTCAAAGGCGGCGGTGTCCGGCCAGGTCAGCAGCGGGTTGCAGCTGTCGACGAACACGGCGCGGATGCGCTCTTCCCCGGCGTGCAGGATCTCATCCGGCAAGATGTTCGGCGGCATGATGCCCGCGATCGGGAACATCAGGTGATGGACGCTGCGGGTGATGTGCGGCTTGCGCTCGTCGGTATGGCTGAACACCGGGATCAGCGTACTGTGCAGGTTGTTGCCGCCCCGGATGCCGAAGTTGCCGGTGATCAGGTACAGCAGCTTTTCCAGATAGCCGTTGAGCGTGGTGTGCAGGGTGTGCTGGATGCCCAGGTCGATGCGCACGCAGGCGGTGCGGGCGGTGGCGAAACCGCGCGCCACTTTTTCCACGTCGGCCAGCGGCACGTCGGCGCGGGCGGCGTAGTCGGCGATCGGCACGGTCTTCAGCAGCGCTTCCACCTGGTCAAAATCGGTGCAATGCGCGGCGAGGAATTCGCGGTCGTGCAGCCCGTCACGGACAATGATGGCGAGGATGGCGCTGAGCAGGAAGGCATCCATGCCGGGTTTGACCTGCAGGTGGATGTCGGCGTATTTCGCGGTTTCGGTGCGGCGCGGGTCGATCACCACCATCGTCCGGTTCTGGTCTTTCTTGATCTCTTTCAGCGTGTCGCGGGCGTTGGGAATGCCGTGCGCCTGGAAGGGATTGGTGCCGATGAACAGCACGTAGTCGGCGTGCTCCACGTCCTCGGTGGTGTGGCAGGTCTGCTGCCCGAACAGGCGGCCGTTCACCCAGAAGTCGCCGGTCTTTTCCTGCCCCAGCGAGTTGTAGTTGAAGCGGCTTTTCATCGCCGCGCGCAACTGCCCCAGATAGGCGCCGCCCAGATGATTGCCCTGACCGCCGCCGCCCGCCGTGGCGAAGGCCTTGCCGCCGTGCTTGGCGCGGATGGCCAGCAGCCGTTGGGCAATGTCGTCCAGCGCCTCGTCCCAGCTGACCGGCTCGAAGCTGCCGTCGGTCTTGCGGCGCAGCGGCTGGCGCAGGCGGTCGTCGTGGTTCTGGTAGTGTTCCAGCCGCGCCGCCTTCTGGCAGATGTAGCCCTTGCTGACGGGATGGTTGTCGTCGCCCCGGATCCGGGTGAACCTGCCGTTCTCGATCTCCACGGTCAGCCCGCAGTTGCGGGAGCAGAGGATGCAGGCGGTGGTTTGCGTGGTCATGGCGGACTCCGGGCCATCAGGGCGGGTGGGATGCACCTGATCGTAACGATCGTTATTCAATAAGGCAATCGCCGCACGGACGCCTATCGTGACCGACCGGTTTCCATTCCGGGGGCTATACTCGGACAACCTTTCCCCTGGCCCCCGGAGCCTGCCATGACCCTGGTCCGCGTTGAGCGTCAGCCGCCGCTGCTGAAAGTGTTCATCACCCGTCCCGAAGCCCGCAACGCCGTCGACCGGCCCACCGCCGAGGCGCTGGCGCAGGCCTTCCGTGACTTTGACGCCGACCCGGAGCTGTCGGTAGCGATCCTGAGCGGCGAGGGCGGCAACTTCTGCGC
>DASUIL010000067.1:0-2625 GCA_036273075.1 Fluviicoccus sp.
CAGGCTTCGGAGTCCCGCTTGTATGAAGACCCGTACTGGCGCCTGTTGTTGCGTTACGAAGACCGGCAAAAGGACGGCCTGCGCAGTCTGGTCAGCCTGCCCTCCTACTTCGTGCACCCGCAGGGCCGGGACAATCCCGAGGCCGAACTGCGCGCCGACATCCACGCGCTGTACACCGACTCGGCCGAACTGGGCGACCGCGCCTTCGCCTGCCTGTTCCCCGCCCGCGCCGCCTGGCTGCGCGAGAAGCTGCCGATTGCCGCCGCCGACCTGTCGCCAACCGCCTGCGCCGCCTTCGATACCTGGATGCAGGGCATCCAGCCGCAACAGGCGACGCTGATTTTCGCTTCCGACTACCTGAACAATCCATCGTCGATGTTCGGCCATACGCTGCTGCGCATCGATGCCCCCGACCAAACCGAGGAAACGCGACTGCTGGCCTACGCCGTCAACTACACCGCCCAGACCGAAGCCTCCAACAGCCTCGACTTTGCGTGGAAGGGGCTGACCGGCGGCTATCCGGGCGCGTTCTCGGTGCTGCCCTACTACCAGAAAGTCAAGGAATACAACGACTTCGAAAACCGTGACCTGTGGGAATACCAGCTGATGCTGACACCCGCCGAAGTCCGCCGCCTGCTGGAGCATCTCTGGGAATTGCGCGATGTGCGCTTCCCCTACTACTTCCTGTCCTCGAACTGTTCCTACCAGTTGCTGGGGCTGTTTGAAGCCGCCCGGCCGGGCCTGCAACTGCGCCGCGACTTCCCGGTGCACGCCATTCCTTCCGACACCCTGCGGCGGGTGCTGGCGGAGCACGACATCCTGAAAGCCGTGGTCTACCGTCCGGCCAGCGGCACGCAACTGGATGTGCATGCCCGCGAGAATTCACGGGCCGTGAATGAAGCCGCCATGCGGCTGGCGGAAAATCCGCAGGCCGGGCTGGAAGGACTGAGTTCCGCCGAACAGGCCCGCGCCGTGGAAATGGGTTATGACTGGCTGTATTACCGCTATCTGGACCACAAGGCCGACCCCGCCACCGCCCCGACCAAGCTGCGGCAACTGCTGATCCGCCGCAGTACCTATGCCGAACCGGACAGCCGCCGCGCGCCGCCCCGTCCGGCAGTGGATCCCTCGCAGGGACACCTCACGGCGGAATGGCAGACCGGCGGCGGTTATGCCCAAGGGCAGGGCTTCCTGGCGCTGGATTACCGCCCCGCCTATCACGACCTGCTGGATCCGGAGGGCGGCTACCGCCAGGGCGCGTCGATCGATTTCCTGCGGCTGCAACTGCGCTACCGCCTGCGTGACGAAGATCTGGTGCTGCAGCAGTTCACGCTGGTGCATATCGACTCGCTGGCTCCGCGCAACGACTTCCTGAAACCGTCGTCGTGGAATCTGGGGGTTGGCGTGCGGCAGGCGGGCATTGACGGCAACGGCGCATTCACCAGCCGCGAGTCGCATGCGGTGGGGTATCTGGAAGGCGGCGTTGGCGTCACCATGCAGCCGTCGGAGCGTCAACTCTGCTATGGCGTGGTGCAAAACGCGCTGGAAGGCGGGAATGCGCTGGATAAGGGCTGGCGGTTCGGCATCGGCCCGCGCTTCGGCTGCCGCCTGCAAGGGACGCGCAGCCAGTGGCTGGGGCATGTGGAAAGCCTGTGGTTCACCGACAGCGAGTCTTTCCTCACCGCCGTGGATGCCGGCTATCAATGGAATCTGGATGCCGAGGACGGTATCCGGGTGGAAGCGCAGTACCGGGCGCAGGACGGCCGGGACTGGCATGGCGTGTCGCTGGGCTGGCGGTCGTATTTCTGACCGCCGCCGTCAGTGGCTGTCCGGCGAGGGAGCCGCCGGTACTTGAACTTTCTGGATGAGCGGCAATAGCAACAGCACGCTCAGGATCAGGCCGGAAAGCAGCATGGTCATGTCGTTGAAGGCCAGCGTCGTGGCCTGCAGGCTGACTTTCTGCTGCAACAGCGCCAGCGAGGCCTGGGTGCTGGCCGCGCCCAGCTCGCCCTGAAGCGCGCCGCCGCTGCCCGACAGCATCGCCTGCACCGGCGCGCGCGCCGGGTCGGTCAGCGCCGCCAGATGCTGCCAGTGAAAGGCATAACGCCAATCCATGATGGTGTTGATGCAGGCCAGTCCGATCGCGCCGCCGACGTTGCGCGTCAGGTTGAACAGCGCGCTCCCGTTCTTCATTTCCGTCAACGGCAGGGTGCTCAGCGCCAGCTGCGACATCACGATCATCGCGCACATCAGGCCGACGCCGCGCAGGATCTGCGGCCAGAACAGGTCTTCCGGTCCGGCCGCCGAGGTCATGTGCGAGTTCATCCACACCCCGGTCGACGCCACCACCAGCCCGATGCCCACCAGCAGCCGTGTATCCATCTTCGCCGACAGCTTGCCGATCCACGGTGCGGTGATGAACATGGCCACGCCCATCACCATCATCGTTTCGCCAATCTGCAAACTGTTGAAATGCCGCACCTGACCCAGGAACAGCGGAATCAGGTAGACCATGCCGTACAGGCTGACGCCGACCACGAAGGAAATGACCGAACCGACCGCGAAATTGCGGTTGGCGAACACGCGCAGGTTGACGATGGGGTTGAGGCTGGTGAAGCTGCGCCA
>DASUIL010000068.1:0-4079 GCA_036273075.1 Fluviicoccus sp.
GTTACCGCGAAACGGTCGCGGTAACGATAGCCCAGACTGGCGTAATAACCGGTGGTGTTGTCGATTTCTCGGAAAGGTTCAATCCCCTGAATTTGCCACGCCCAATAGCCGCCCGGCCGGAAAATCGCCAGATCGGGGAAAGGCACGGTTTCACCGGAGGACGTCACCCGGTCGCCGATGCTCCAGCCACGCCACGCCAGCAGACCGCCCGCGGGGTCATTCCAGCGGAAAGCGCCGGCGGTAGCCTGCCAGTCATGGACACTGCCCGTCATCGCGCCGTTGTACTGCAAGGTGGCTTCCGCACCCAGCGTACGTAACTCCTCGCCCACCCAGGTATTGATGGCGGAACTGCTGATCAGGTATTCCGACGTCCAGCCAACGCCATGATTTTCCAGCGATAACTCGGGAAAGAACATGCCCGCCTTCGCTTTCCAGCGCCAGGCGCTGGCGGGCAACGGCCGCCATTGCAGGTAGGCTTCCCCCGCGCCCAGCGCCTCGTCGCGGCCTTCGTACCCGTTCAGCCAGGCATGACCGCTGACCGTGCCCGCCGTGAACCGGCCGGACAATACCGCCTGCCCCAGACGCAAACCGTCGTGATCGCGGTCGAAGCGTTGCTTGTCCAGACCGTCAAACAGCCAGCCGTTGTCACTGTCGCTGTGCGCCAGCCGGATGTCCAGCAAGCCGTTCAGTTCCCCGTCCAGCGCCTGTACCGAGCCTGCCACCGCCAGCGCCAGCGCTCCCGCCGCGAACCTGTTCATTGCCCCTCCCCCGGAATCTTGCGTTCCGTCGTCCGTTGCCGCCACCAATGTTCAAAGGCGTCCAGCCCCATCGGCCTGGCAATCCAGTAGCCCTGGGCGATATCGCAGCCGTAGCGGCTCAGCAACTGGATGATCTCCTCGCTTTCCACGCCCTCCGCCACCAGGCTCAGGCCCATGTTGTGGCCCAGTTCGATGGTCGAACGCACAATGATCGCATCGTCCTGATTATGGCTCAGGTCCATCACGAAGGATTTGTCGATCTTCATTTCCTGTACCGGCAGCCGCTTCAACTGCGCCATCGAGGAATAGCCGGTGCCGTAATCGTCAATCGCCAGCCGCACGCCCCGCTGCCGCAGGCCGCCCAGCAGTTCCACAGCCTTGTCGATGTCGTGCATCACCGCGCTTTCCGTCACTTCCAGCCACAGGCATTCCGCCGGCAGGCCGGTCGCGGCCAACGCGTCCGACACTTCGCTGACCAGGGCCGGGTCCTGCAAGTCGACCGAGGAAATATTCACCGCCATCATCAGGTCCATGCCCTGCCGCCGCCAGCGCGCGCATTGTTCCAGCGCGGCGTGCACGGCCCAGCGCGTCAGGTAGCGGATATTGCCGGTCTGCTCGGCCAGCGGGATGAAATCATCGGGGAAAATCAGCCCGTGTACCGGATGTTGCCAGCGAACCAGGCACTCGACGCCGCTGATCCGCTGCTCGCGGATGTCCAGCTTCGGCTGGTAATGCAGTACCAGCTCGCCGCGTTCGATGGCTCCGCGCAACTCGCTCATCAACGACAGCCGCAACAGGCTGTAACGGTTTTGCTGATGGCTGTAGAGGGCGCAGGGCAGCCGTTTTTCCTTGGCGACATACATGGCGATTTCGGCGCGCTGCAACAGCGTCGCCGGGTTCTCGGCATGCTCGGGGTACAACCCGATGCCCATGGCGGCGTTTACCGTCATGGCGATGTTTTCAATGACAAACGGCTCATCGAGGATCTGCTTGTAAGCCATGCCCAGCGCCAGCACTTCGTGACGCTCGACACCGGTCAGCAGCACCACGAAGGCATCGCCGGAAAAGCGCGCCACCCGGTCCAGCGGCCGCTGCCGCTCCATCAACCGCGCGGCGACCTGACGCAGCACCATGTCGCCGCTGTGGTGCCCTAGGGTGTCGTTGATGTCCTTGAAATGGTTCAGTCCCAGCACCAGCACCGCCGCCACCTGCTCCGGCTCGGCGCTGATCTGCTCCTGCAGCCACTGCTGGAAACGCAGCCGGTTGGGCAGGCCGGTCAGCGGGTCATGATAGGCGGCGTAGGCAATCTGCGACTCGCGCTCGGCGATGGCCTGCCGCATGGTGTCGAATTCGGCGAACAGCTCCTGCACCTCGCCCCGGGCGGGCGGCGGCGGCGCGGCGGCATAATCGCCGCCGCCCAATCGACGCACATAGCGCGTTAGTTCCGAGAGCGGCCGCGTCACCGATCCTGCAATGAAAAACGCGCCCAGCACGGTCAGGCCCAGCGTGACCCCGGCCATCAGCGCCAGCTGCCAGAACAAGGGCCGATAGCCCTGCATCGCCTCCGACAACGATCGCTGCAGCACCACATCCAGATTCCCGTCCGGTCCCTGGAGCGGCGCGGCATACAGCAACTGGTCATCCGCCTGCAAGGCGCGGGCAACTCGCGGACGCGGCCAGTCCAGCATTTGCAGACTGTCGCGGTCAGCCCGGTCCAGACTGCTGGCCAATACCCGCATCTGCCGTCCCTGCCGCTGCACGAACGACACCTGTAAACCGGTCAGGTCGGAGAGGTGGCGCGTGGTTTCATCACTCTGGGCAAAACCCAGCACGAACCAGCCGATCAGGTTGGGAGCCGGAGCATAGATGGGGGTGACAAAGACGTGGTACAGCCGATCGTCACGCACCTGCAGCATGTCCTGCTGCCCGGCATTCGGCCCGCCGGGCAGACGGAATAGCGAGCCGGATGCAAAACGGGCATCCGTCGCCGCCAGTACCCTACCCGAGGCGTCGGTCGCCAGCGCCAGGTCTGCCGCACTGCGCTGGCGGAAGTTATCCAGCACGACCCGCAGCGACTCGACGTTGGCGCGGTCGGAAAACGTGGCGATCTCCGAACGCAGGCCGAAGTCCTGGGTGATCAGGCCCGCCATCGCGGTCTGCGCCTGACGGCGGGCATTCAGTTCATTGCCGAAAACCTGCCAACCGGCATGCAATTGACGCTCGACCTGCGCACGGGTATGCGACCAGGTGCTGCGATAAACCAGGACAAAATTGACACACAGCGCCAACGACAGCAACCCGACAAAGAACAGGAAAATCGAGCGGCGCAGACCGTACATGGCGCCTCCTCAGTCATAACCGTGCGGGCGGCGGCGGGGATCAGGCTTCAGCGGCTGCGCCAGCCGGATCACCAACGGCGTGGCGGACAGCTTCTGCACCAGCGGTTCCGGAGCCGAGGCCAGACGCGGGTGCCAGACACTGATCTCTTTCGCCGCAATGTCCGGCGCGGACAACCGCACCTCGCCCTCGGTATTGGTCTGCCCGAAGGAAGACGTGGGCAGCACCAGGATGTAGGCCAGCATCCAGTCATGAATGTTGCAGCCCAGGGTTACCAGCCCCGGCTTGTCGAACAGCACCGTATGGGCGTTGTGACTGCCGGGAAACAGTTTCAGTTCGAAACGCTTGGCGGGGGAAAAGGAATAGACATGATGGTTGATCGAGTCCGAATTCGGGAAATCCACTTGCGTACCGGTCTGCACCGGCAACACGAACGGTTTGAAACGCTTATCGATCTGATCCATCACCGATGGGGCCGGCGACAAGGGCGGCGCGCCGGGCGACACCCAGACCACGGCATCCGGCAGCGGCTGGCCATCCGCGGTCAGCACCCGCACCGACCATTCGGCCGCCAGCACGGGCCCCGCCGCCAGCCACAAGGCAAACAGAAACCCGGCATCCGTTTTCAGGCGTGGCAACATGCGGCAGTCCCGGCAAAAGATAAGTGTTCTCGGGAAGTATTAGCCCCATTACGGCGGGGAAGCAAGGCGAATTGTCAGGTACGTCCGGACGTTCTACACTGGTCAGGAAACCACCGACAAGACCGGAGAGCCGGCATGCATGCTTTCTGGCAATGGGAACAACGCCTGCTGGCGCGGATCCGCGCCGTGCTGCTGATTCTGGCTGAAGGCGACATTCCGGAAGGCTGGCAGGCGTCGGCGGATAATGACCGCCCGGAATAAGCCGCTTGCCCTCGCCATTGCACCGTCTCTAGAATAGCCATACAGAATTTACGGCTTCCGACGGCCCCATGACCTCCGAATT
>DASUIL010000069.1:0-7534 GCA_036273075.1 Fluviicoccus sp.
CGTGTTCCTGGCCATGGGTTTCACCAACCCGGTGGGCGGCGTGCTGGAATCGTTCGGCGTCAACAAGGATGCGCGCGGCAATGCCGCCGCCACGACGGACGGTCCGGGCTGCTACGCCACCAACGTCAAGGGCGTGTTTGCCGCCGGTGACATGCGTCGCGGTCAGTCGCTGGTGGTCTGGGCGATCCGTGAAGGCCGTCAGTGCGCGCGTGAAGTCGATGCGTTCCTGATGGGTTCGAGCGTGCTGCCGCGTTAAGCGTCAGCCGTTTGGACTGAAACCCCTGTCATGGTGAGAGCTGTGGCGGGGGTTTTGTTTTTTGAGGTGGTTGTAGTCGGTTGTAGGGTGGGTCAAGACCCACCGGCTGATCTCTGAACGGAGACCGATGGTGGGTCTTGACCCACCCTACTTAGCTTGTGACCGTCCTAAACCTCAAGCCCTCACCAACGTCGTCGTCTCCCCGCCAATTTCCACCTGAATACTGACCGTCCCGCCCAGCGCATGCACATAGCGCAACAACGTGGAAAGCTGGATATCCCCCTGCGACTCAATCTGGGAAATGGTGGATTGCGACACCTGCATGCGTTCCGCCATCAACTTCTGCGTGGCATGCTGCTGCTTGCGAAGCTCCGCCAACTGCATGGCCGCCACAGTTTGCTGCGCCTGCTCACGAATCCTGTCCGCCCGCTCCGGCGGCAACTTGTCAAACAAGGTGGACAACGGCTTGAACGTACTCATGGGCTGATCTCCTGCAAGTAGCGTTGGTAAATGGCCTCAGCCAGCGGCACCATCTCCCGGTAAAAGCGCTTCTCGTGGCCGGTCTTGTCGCCCGCACACAGCACCACCGCTTGCCGCAAAGGATCGAAAACAAAGAACGCGCGATACGGATGCCCGCGATGCTGGATTCGCAACTCTTTCAGGTTAGGCAATGACGAGCCGTGGATGACATCGGCGTAGGGCCTCGACAACAACGGACCTTGCAGCTCCAGCAAGACCAACGCATGTAGGACACTATCCTTTTCATCCTCCACCAACCCGTCAAACCACCGCTCAAACTCCATTGAGAAAATGACTTTCCACATCAAACAACATCCTTGTTCTTTGCCTTAAAATAGGCCAAAGCCGATAATAAGTCAAAGCCGATAATTCCCCCTCAATTAACCCCGATCTGCTGCCTTTCCTGATACCGGTAAAACCCGGTTTCCTCCTCGTTGCGGATGTACTGCGCCTCTTCCGGCCCGAACTTGCGGTTCTGCAAGGCCTGAATCTGAACTTGCAGCGCCTCGCCCTGATACTGCTTCTCCAGCGCCGCCCGCTCCTGCATGTAGGAAGCACCCGCCGCCGCGCGTTGCGCGCGTTCGGCATCCAGTTCGTCCCAGCGCTTCACCGCCTCGGCATCCAGCCCCAGGGCGGAGCGCAGGTGATGCAGCTCCTCCTTGCGGCGTTCGGGCGGCAGGCTGTGCAGCTGGTCCTGCACCGTGTTCAGGGCCAGCAAGCCTTCCATCTGCTGCACCGGATGCGACTTGTCGGGATTGGTGGCGTCGGTGCCGTAGATATCCACCAGCGTCTGCACATAGCGGTCCACCTTGGTCGACAGCGGCAGGCCGGGCGTGTCCAACTGCTGCAGGGCGGCTTCCACCTTTTCCTGCTTCAGCTGCGCCTGCCAGATCACCTTGGCATCTTCGCCGAACAGTTGCAACCGCTTGTCCCAGGTGGCGCGCAAGCGCTCTTCCTTGCTGCTGAAGGTCATGGAGTGCTTGATCTCGGCCAGCCATTCGTTATAGCTCTCCAGTGCTTCGAACGAAGCCATCAACTTGTCGTAGTCGGCGGGAAAGAACTGTTTCAGCATGGCTGTCAGCCGCGCCTGCCAGTCGTTGGGATATTTCTCCATCAGGTAGCGCTTCAGCGATTCGATCACCTGCAAGCGCCAGTAAGGGTGCGCCAACTTGCTGCCATAGCGGGCCTGCAGCCAGACGCCCAAGCGCTGCTCTTCCGCGGGCAGTCCGGAGGCGGGGTTCACGGCGGCCGCTCCGGCGGCTTCCGGGGTGCCCGCCGTCACGGTGGCATTAGCGTCATTGCCCGCCTTGCCGGGCAGCGGGCCGGAGCCATCGCCCAGCCAGACCAGCAGGCCCAGGCTGGCCAGTATCAGCAGGCCGCAGCCGAACAGCACCAGCCTGCGGTAAAGCCGCGGCTTGGCGGGCACGGCTGCCTGCGCAGCTTCACGGCGGCTCATGACGGCTCCCTCCCGGCACGGCCCACGGCCTCGCCTTCCATCGCCAGCATGCCCGCGAAGTAGATACGGGTGTAAGCCATGGCGCGCTGGATGAAGGACGGCTTCAGGCCGACCATCTCGCGGAAGACGTGGGTGAAATGGGCCGCGTCGGAAAACCCGGCCTCCTGGGCGGCATCGGTCAGGGAAATGCCCTGCTGCATCATCCACGCCGACAGGAACAGGCGGTGCCAGTTGCGGTAGCGTCGCAGGGTCAGGCCGGTTTGCTGGCGGAACCAGCGGGACAGCACTTCCTCGCTCAGCCCGGCTTCGGTCGCGTAGTAGCTGTTGGGCAGATTGGCCGCCGCTGTCATGCGGACCGAAGCCACGACGCCGGCGACCGCCTGCTCGATGCGGCCTTCCGGTGCGGCGGAAGGCAGGGACAGGCTGTCGACCAGGTTGTCGTAGACACCGGCCGGATCCACCGGATCCAGGTACAGGCGGCGGAAGGACTCCACCACGGCGGCGGCAAACGGACCGTCGTCGCCAAGCAGGTTGTCACTGAGCGTCCGCAGGCGCGGGGCCAGCATGCGGTAATCCCGGCACAGCACATCCAGGAAACAGCAGCCCAACAGCCCGGATTCGGAATAGTAGCGAACCTCCACGCCCGGCGGCACCAGCGCCAGCGGCGTGCTGACCATCGGCCCGTCATCGACAGCAATGTGGAACGGCAGGTCCAGCCCGACCAGCAGGCAGGCGCAGGCCGGGGTGAATTCGACCGGATCGGGAATGACGCCGAGAAACAGCGAACGGTCCGGCCAGAGATGAAGGTGGATCGGTCCCGGTACTGCGGACGACTCGCGCGCGCGATCAAGAACGGCGCCTGACAGAATTGCCATGCCCAATGTTGCCCCCTGCCTGCGGTCCAGGCTGTTCTTTTTGTTATGGCGGGTATTGCCCGTTGAGGGTCCGGTCATCTGCGGGAACCGGAACCGACCCCTGAAGATTAGTCAATTCACGACAAACCGACTTGTAAGTTTTTCGCCTATTGACAATACACGCGGCTTTTTCCCGACAAACGGCAGGAAAACTTACAAGCAATTGTCGGAAGTGAGCACTATCGTTTCCGGGACAGGATGACTAAAAAATCACCAAATCGTGATTTTTGCTCGGACGCCACAACACGTTAAACCGCCGGAAGCGCGGGACGGCAAATCCTCCGGGATGGCTGCACAGGGTCGGGACGGACCCGGTTGCAGCTGCCGCCAGACGTGTTGCCTGACCATACATAACAAAACAAGGTGGGCACCATGCACTTCAAAAAACTGGCGGCAGTCGCCGCTTCCCTGCTGTTGTCACTGGGGCTGTCGCTCCCGTCGCAACAGGCGCACGCAGAGGCACAGAAAACCAAGTACCCGATCATCCTGGCGCACGGCATGGCCGGCTGGGACGAAATCGCGGGCCTGGACTACTTTGGCAATGAACTGGGGGTCTTTGCCCTGGACGGCTGCCAATTCCTGGAGGTCAACGGCTGCAATGACGATGTCAACGGCAGCCAGCTGGCGGAGGCCTTCCAAGTCACCTCGCTGGCCGACTCTGAAACCCGGGGCACGCAGCTGGCCGACAAGGTGCAGAGCTACATGACCACCAAGGGCGTCAGCTACATCAACCTGGTGGGCCATTCGCAGGGCGGTTTCGACATCCGCAAGGCGGCGCACCTGCTGAAGTCGCGCAAGGGCTATACCGTCGTCAACAACCTGATCAGCATCTCCTCGCCGCATCGCGGTTCGCCCTATGCCAAGAAGCTGCTGGACAAGTACGCGCTGAACGGTTCGTCCTTCTGCTGGAACCTGGCCTGGGACGGCACCCCCGCCAATGACCCCTGCGGCGTGCTGATCACCAAGATCGCCGACGTGCTGTTCGACGCGTTGAACCAGAAAAGCACCACCACCCGCAACAACATCATCGCGGCGGGCAAGCAGCTGGTCTACAACGATTTCGATCCCAATGACGGCGTCACCACCGGCGCCAAGGCCTTCAACGCCAAGTACAACCTGAAGAACAGCGCCGGGGCCTACGTGGCTACCCGTTTCCGCTCGCTGATCACCGCGCAGGACGACGGCAACCGCAATCCGGCGCTGAGCGCGCTGCACACGGTACTGGGCTATAACGCCGACGGCGACGGCTACTGTGCCGGCGACTGCGACAACGACGGCGCGGCGGGCACCGGCGACGGCTCCACCTATGACATGGACGATGACGGGCTGGTGGGCGTGAATTCGCAGCAGATGGGCGGACGCCTGCAATACAACTCGATCCTGGGTTTCCTGGACACGATGACCGAAACCACCGTCACCGCCGTTGATGACATCAACAACCCGTCCTCCGCCGCGATGACCTCGCAGACGGCCATCATCAAGCAGGACCACCTGGACGTGGTCGGTGTCGGTCCCGACACCTTCGATGAACTGGAGTTCTACGCCGCCATCAACGATTACATCGCCAAGGCAGGCGGATGAAACTCAGCTGAGATGATGAAAAAACCCCGCTCCGGCGGGGTTTTTTCATGCGCGGCGTTCAGGCCGGTTGTGGCTGGCGGGCGGTGGGTTTTGCGGCTGCCTTCTCCGGCAACACGGCTTTCGCCAGCTCCGCCAGCGCGTCCTCCAGATACTGCGCCAGCCGCTCCGGTTTCTGCACCGACTCGGGCGAGCTGGTGACGCTGATGCTGAGCTTGTCGAGATAGCTCATCACCACCAGCGTCAGGCCGGTGTTGTCATAAATCCCGGCCATGCCGCCGATGCTGCGCAGCATCGCGCCGTCCAGGTACAACGGCAGCGGCGAACCCGGCACATTGGTGATGACCATGTTGAACATCGGCGGCAGGCGGCGGCTGAGGTTCAGGCGCGAATAGGCGGTCAGCGCCACGCCCGGCCCGGCCGACGGCAGCTGGTTCATCAGCAGGTCCACCGGCACCTCGCGGTTATGCTCCTTGGCGCGCAGCGCATTGGCGTGGATGGCGCGCAAACGCTGCACCGGATCGGCAATGTCGGTGCCGAGGCGGATCAGCATCGACGACACCTGGTTGCCGCCCTGTACCTTGGCGGTTTCCGCCCGGCGCGACACCGGAGCCATCGCCACCAGCGAGGTTTCGGGCAGGCTGCCGACCTCCTTCAGGTAACGGCGGGTGGCTCCGGCGCAGATGGCCAGCACCACATCGTTGACGGTGAAGCCGGGCTGGGTGTTCTTGATTTCCTTCACCGTGGTCAGTGACAGTTGTACACTGAAATAACTGCGATCTGTTCCGATCGGACGGTTGAAGTCGGTGCGCGGCGCGCCGAAATAGTGGGGAATGCCCAAGTCCTTGCCGGTCAGCGTGCGCAAGGCGATGCGCCCGGCGATGTCGGCCGTCGATTGCAGCAGGTTGGTCAGTCGGGCCGGGGCGTCCTTGGCGGCAGCCAGTTGACGGCGCGCCACCTCGCGGACGGTGGGGGCGGTTTCAGGCTGCCAGTTATCCGTACTCATCGGGCGCGGTTCGGGGGTGAAGTCGAGCAGGCCGGTGATCACTGCCTCGGCGGACACGCCGTCCAGCGCGCAATGATGCACCTTCAACAACACCGCAAAGCCGCCGGCGGCATCGGCGGTGCGCACGAACATCATTTCCCACAGCGGCTGGTCGCGGCGCAGCGGCGTGCTGAAAAACTTGCTGCACAAGCTTTCCAGCGATTTGTGCGTCAACGGGCCGTGGACGGTGCGGCGGCGCAGGTGGTTGTCGAGACGGAAATCCGGGTCTTCTATCCACACCGGATTGGCCATCAGCGCGGGCGGCGTGTGCAGGCGCTGGCGGAACACGCGCGCGGTTTGCAGGCGAGCGCCGACATGGCGGCGGAAACGGTCGAAGGTCATCGCGCCGTCCGCGGGCGCGGCAAACAGCATCACGCCGCCGACGTGCATCGGCGTGCTGTCTTTTTCCAGGTGCAGGAAGGCGGTATCGAGATTGGTGAGGGATTGCATGGCGATCTCCGGAAATTCGGGCGGCGGCCGGGGCCGCGTGCGCTCAGTCTGGGAATGCACAAATTTGTGTACATCCGTTCACTGGATTTATACGCCGAATTTCCGGAGCTGTCTTGTCTTCGATCAAGTACGAACGTACCAGATTGCGGGAATCGGGGATTTTCCGACGAACGGCGTGAAGAAGTCCGGGTCATACCGGCTTCAACCAAGGCCGGGTTCAGCGACCCGGTGTTAGCCCCCAGCCCTGCGGGCAGCCCCCCTGTTCCACAGGAGGGCGTAAATGCGGGAACACTTCAGGCCAACCCCGCCTCGATCACCTGCCGGATCACCGCTTCATCCCAGCGCTGTTTGCCCAGACGGCGTGGCAAGGATTCCAGCGCACGGCTGATGTTCCTTCCCTGACGCACGGCCTCGACCAGACCGGCCGACAAAATTGCAGCTCCGGCCTTCTTGTCCGCCAGTTCCGCCCGCACTGCCGCCGGAATCTCCGCCAGCGTGCCGACGATGCGCCCCTTCACCAGACTGGTGAGCATGGCGTTGTCGAAGCCGCCGAAGGGCGCGCGCACGTCATCCTTGAACAACACCAGCGGCTTGCCCGCCGCATAGGCCAGCGCCGCCTCGACGATCATGCCCTCATCCGGCACGCGGCCGTTGAGGTTGCAGACGACCGCATCGCAGCGCTCGATCAGCTCATAGACATCCAGCGCGAAGATGGCGTGGTCGATGCGGGTGCGGATGCCGGACAGCGGCCCCGGCAGCGGCGTGTTGCCCAGCCGCATCACATAGGGTTCCAGACCGTCGCGGTGCGGCAGGAAGGTGTGGAAACCGGCCTGTTCCAACTGTTGCGCAATGGCGCTCATGCCGCCGACTTCCTCGGCGCAGAACAGCGGGCCGGAGCAATAAACGCGGGGAGTGGTCATCCGGATTGCCTTCACCCCGTCACCCGCCGCCACACCGCCCGCCCGACAAAGCGCAGTTGCGTGCGCGTATCGAAACGCTTCAGGTTGGTGGCGACAATACCCTTGGTAAACCGCGTGCGCTTCGAATAGTCCACGCGCACGTCCACCACCACCGGCTTGCCCTGCGCCGCCAGCTTCATCACTTCGTCCAGCACCGGGCCGATGTCGCCGTTACCCGCCATCAGCCGGTATTCACAGCCCGTGGCCTGCGCCACGCCCGCGAAATCGACCGCGCCCAGCACCGAGCACACCTTGCGGTTGTAGGGAATTTCCTGCGCCTGCGAAATCTGCGACAGCTCGCCGTCATTGAACACGAACTGCACCACGCCGAGTTCATTCGAGGCCGCCGTCACCAGC
>DASUIL010000070.1:0-4276 GCA_036273075.1 Fluviicoccus sp.
GCGATCGCCTCCAGCGTCGCGCCGTGACCGGGATGCTTCAGCGTCAGCTTCATGTGCTTCTCTTTCAGCACGCGATGATCGACGCGGACAAACTCGCCGGTGAACAGCGGTTCGGGAAACGCCTGCCCCCACGGCCCGCCCTGCCGCAGTTGCTCTGCCAGCGTCAGGGAAAGGTGAGATGGCTCCAGTTCACCGTCGGTCATCAGGCTGGCGGCCAGTTGCTCCTCGGTCGCCACCTCCGCCACCGCCTCGCGGAAGCGCTCGCTGAATTCGAAAAAGTTGTCTGCCGGAATGGTCAGCCCCGCCGCCATCGCGTGACCGCCGAAGTGAGTGATCAGGCCGGGATTCCGCGTCGCCACCCGTTCAATCGCATCGCGCATGTGGATGCCGGGAATGGAGCGGGCCGAGCCTTTGATGTTCAGGCCGCTGTCATCGGCCGGTGCAAAGACGATGCACGGCCGGTGGAAGCGGTCCTTCAGCCGCCCGGCGACAATGCCGATCACGCCCTGATGCCAGCCCGGCTCGTACACCGTCACCGCGCACGGCAGGGTTTCCGGCGCCCAGTCCAGCCGGTCGAGGATGCGCAGGGCCTCGCGCTGCATTGCCGACTCGATCTCGCGGCGTTCGATATTCAGCGCATCCAGCTCTTCCGCCAGTTGCAGCGCCACCACCGGCGAATCCGCCAGCAGGCATTCAATGCCGTGCGCCATGTCGTCCAGTCGCCCTGCCGCGTTCAGGCGCGGCGCGATGGTGAAGCCGAGATCATCCGCCTGCAAGCCCGCCAGCTCCCGCTTGCCCACCCGCAGCAGCGCGGCGATTCCCGGACGGCACTTGCCCTGACGGATACGCTCCAGCCCCTGCGCCACCAGGATGCGGTTGTTGGCGTCCAGCGGCACCACATCGGCCACGGTGCCCAGCGCCACGATGTCCAGATAATCGGTCATGTTCGGCACGGTGCGGCCTTCAAACCAGCCCTGCCCTTTCAGGTGCGTCACCAGACTGGCCAACAGATAGAAGACCACGCCGACGCCGCACAGATTCTTGCTGGGGAAGGCACAATCCGGCTGGTTGGGATTGAGGATGGCATCGGCATCGGGCAGATCCTTGCCGGTCAGGTGGTGGTCGGTAATCAGCACCCGCACCCCGGCGGCCTTCGCCCGCGCCACGCCCTCGCGGCTGGAAATGCCGTTATCGACGGTGATGATCAGGTCCGGCCGTTTTTCCTCCAGCGCCACCTCGACAATTTCCGGCGTCAGGCCATAACCGAACTTGAAGCGGTTCGGCACCAGATAATCCACATTCATGGCCCCGATCGCGCGCAAGGCCAGCACCGCCAGCGCGGTGCTGGTCGCGCCATCGGCATCGAAATCCCCCACGATCAGGATGCGCTGCTGCTCCTTCAGAGCGGTCGTCAGCAAGTCCAGCGCCACCGGCAAGCCTTTCAGCTGGTTTGATGAGGCCAGGGACTTCAAACGGTGCTGCAACTCCTCCGGCGACTGCACCCCGCGCGCAGCATAAACCCGCGCCAGCACCGGATGCAGGCCTTGCAGGGCGGAAGGAATGGCGGGAACCGGACGGACTTTCAACAGCTTGGGAGGCATGACGGCGGAAACCTGGGACGGGGGAAACCCGTTCTAATAATTTTGGCGGACATCCGGAATGCAGAGGGGCGCGATTCCTCGCGCCCCTCTGCTGCAACGTCAATTCGACGCGATCACAGCTTCATCGATTGCAGGATCGAGTCACGCACTTGCGCCAGCGTCGCATCAATGGTCAACAGCGTGGCGCTGTTGTTACACTGCTGGATGGCGGTGTCCGGATCCTTCAGGCCGTTGCCGGTCAGGGTGCAGACAATGGTGGAGCCTTCGGGGATGCGGCCGTTCTTGATATCGCGGATCGCGCCACCGATCGAAGCCGCCGATGCGGGTTCGCAGAAAATGCCTTCATACATCGACAGCATGCGCTGGGCATCGAGGATGTCCTGATCAGCCAGTTCATCAAACCAGCCGCCCGACTCTTCTTTCACCTTCCAGGCTTGCGCCCAGCTTTGCGGGTTGCCGATACGGATGGCGGTGGCAACCGTTTCCGGGTTGGCGACGGCGCCGCCGCGCATGAACGGTGCGGAACCGGCCGCCTGATAGCCGATCATCTTCGGACGGCTGCCGATCACCGGACCACCGGCATAGCGGCAATGACCATTGCAGAAGGCGCAGGAGTCGGTGACTTTCTGGCCGGCAGGGGTGGAATATTCACAGTAGCCGATCCAGTGCGCGGTGATGTTACCGGCATTACCGACGGGCAGGCAGTGATAGTCCGGGGCGCGTCCCAGCTCTTCGACAATTTCAAAGGCGGCGGTCTTCTGGCCTTGCAGGCGGAACGGATTCACCGAGTTGACGATCGTCACCGGGGCTTCCTTCGCCACTTGCTTCACCAGTTCCATGCCATCATCAAAGTTGCCGCGGATTTGCAGGGTGATGGCGCCGTACATCATCGCCTGGGCCAGCTTGCCCATGGCGATCTTGCCTTCCGGAATCAGCACGAAGGCCTTGATCCCGGCGCGCGCGGCGTAGGCGGCGGCGGCGGCGGAGGTGTTGCCGGTCGAGGCGCAGATCACGGCCTGGCTGCCTTCTTCCACGGCCTTGGTCACGGCCATCGTCATGCCGCGGTCTTTGAACGAACCGGTCGGATTCAGACCTTCGTACTTGACGTAGATGTCCACGTCCTTACCGATCAGCTTGGGAATATTCTTCAGGCGGATCAGCGGCGTATTGCCCTCACCCAGCGAAATGATGCGGGTGTCGTCGGAAACCGGCAGGTGGTCGCGGTACTTGTTGATCAGGCCGGTGTAACGTTGTCCAAAACTCATGATGGGTCTCTCGTTGCGTCGTACGCTCCCCCGTTGCCGCGGGGGAGGAAAAAGTCTTCAGGCGTCCAGGGCTTCCAGACGGATACGCACCACCGGGGCGACGATATCGGTCAGGGCTTCCAGACTGCCGATGGCGCGGTTCATCTCGCGCTCGATCACCGGCTTGGTCAGGATGATCACCGGCACCGTGCCCGCTTCGTGGTCGGGCTTCTGCAGGATGGCCTCGATGCTGATGCCGTTGTCGCTGAGAATGCGGGTCACATCGGCCAGCACGCCCGGCTTGTCGTTGGCCTGCAGGCGCAGGTAATAGGCGGTGCGGATGGCTTCCACCGGCAGGATCGGAGTGTCGGCCAGGGCATCCGGCTGGAACGCCAAGTGCGGCACGTAGTTGCTGTTCTCGGTATTCAGGGCACGCACCACATCAACAATATCCGCCACCACGGCCGAGCCGGTTGGCCCCGCACCCGCGCCCGCGCCGTAATACAACGTCGGACCGACGGCATTGGACTGCACCAGCACCGCGTTCTTGACGCCATGGACATTGGCGATCAGGCGGTCGGCGGAAATCAGCGTCGGGTGCACGCGCAGCTCGATGCCTTCCGGCGTGCGGCGGGCGATACCCAGATTCTTGATGCGGTAGCCCAGTTCCTCGGCATAGCTGACATCTTCGCGGGTCAGCTTGGTAATACCTTCGGTATAGACCTTGGGGAACTGCAGCGGAATGCCGAAGGCGATTGAAGCCAGGATGGTCAGCTTGTGCGCGGCGTCGATGCCTTCCACGTCAAAGGTGGGATCGGCTTCGGCATAACCCAGCGCCTGCGCTTCTTTCAGCACATCGGCGAAGTCACGGCCCTTGTCACGCATTTCGGTCAGAATGTAATTGCCGGTGCCGTTGATGATGCCGGCCAGCCACTCAATGCGGTTGGCCGCCAGGCCTTCACGCAGCACCTTGATGATCGGCACACCGCCGGCAACCGCCGCTTCAAAGGCCACGTACACGCCCTTGGCTTCGGCGGCGGCAAAGATTTCATTGCCGAATTCGGCCAGCAGCGCCTTGTTGGCGGTAACCACGTGCTTGCCGTTGGCGATGGCGGTCAGCACCAGCTCGCGGGCGGTGGTGGTGCCGCCGATCACTTCCACAACGATATCCACTTCCGGATCGTTGACGACAGCGAAGATATCTTGGCTGACCTTGACGCCGTGCAGGTCATACTTGCCGGAGTCGCGGCGGATGCCGACATGGGAAACCTGGATGTAGCGGCCTGTGCGGCGGCTGATTTCCGCCGCATTTTCTTTCAGCAAATTGAATGCACCGCCGCCGACTGTTCCCAGCCCGACGATGCCGACTTTAACCGGTTTCACCTGATCACCTGTGCGATTTTCCGCAGAGCGGACAGTGTTGCAAAAACA
>DASUIL010000071.1:0-4110 GCA_036273075.1 Fluviicoccus sp.
CTTCGTTCCGAAAATTCCGCTTAAAAGGCGTGCAAACATAAAAGCCACTCAATCAATCAAAAAGGCAGGCAGTGCGAATCAAGCTGTGGTGGGGGCACGAGCGGCACTTTACAAGTCCAACATGGAGGACCGGCCAAAACAAAACGAGGGGCATTCTACCCTGAATCGGGAAGGGGAAAAATGGGGCGTGACAAAAGAGAAAAGAAGTGGTCCGCCGCATGGGGCGGACATTGACTCGGTATTACTTCTTCAAGGCCAGGTGGACAAAGGTGGCCGGGTCAATCTGGCGGTTGTTCTGCAGGACTTCATAATGCAGGTGCGTGCCGGTGGAACGCCCGGTGTTGCCCATCAGGGCGATCAGCTGGTCCTTGGCAACCCGGTCGCCGTTACGCGCCAGGATACTGCGGGCATGGGCGTAGCGGGTGACATAACCGCTGCCGTGATCGATCTCGATGACATTGCCGTAGCCGCTGCGGATGCCTGCAAATGTGACCACCCCGGGAGCGACTGCATAAATGTCGGTACCTTCGGGCCCCGAAAAGTCCATGCCCGCATGAAAGGCGGCATGACCGGTGAAGGGGTCAGTCCGGTAGCCGAAAGTGGAAGTTACCGTGCCTTGGCGCACCGGCAGATTGCCAAGGTACTGCCGGTTGTCCTGCAGGCGCTTGCCGGCCAGCACGCTGTCCAGCGCCTTCAACTGGGTTTCGCGGCGTTCGATTTCGGCGGACAGCGACTCCAGACGGTCCATGATCCGCGGACTTTCACCCGCCACGACCAGCTCCTGCACCAGCGGCCCACCAGACGGGCCCTTGGGATCAAAATTGAACTCACCGCTCTTGAGGTTGGCGGACTCGGCCAGGTGCTGGCCCAAGGCGTCCAGCCGCATCATTCGAGCCTGCAGCTCGGCGATGCGCTGGTTCATGATGCGTATCTGGGCCTCTTCGGTCGCGGCGGAAACGGCGACCGGAACCTTGACCGAATCAGAGGTCCTGACGAGGGCTGCCGGACGGTTCGCGCCCACGGCGTAACCGATGATTCCGCCCGCCAGAGCAAGAAACGCCAACACGGTGGCAAAGGTGCCCATGGCGGCCGGTGTCAGCCGCAGGGTCAGGGGTTTGATGGCATAACGCCGCCAGGCTGGAAGTTTCACGATGCGTGATCTCCTGCTGCATTGCATGGCTGCTGACAGTATTCCTTGCCTGTCAACTCTGAGCAGAGTAGCCTTTTTACAAGACTTTCCACAGGGGGACTGCGATGCGCTTTGGTCGTGCTGCCAGCAGCAACGAGATTTTCACCTCACCACTGCTCCGGCAACTGCATGCGCAGGCCCGTTTGCTGGCCAGACTGGACGCGATCGTCGCGAGCCGCCTGACCGTCCTGAAAAATGCCTGCCGTGTGGCAGCCTACAAGGAAGGCGTGTTGACCCTCAGTACCGGCAACAGCGCCCTCACAGGACAGATTCGTTACATGCAGGCCAGTCTGCTCGGCAACCTTCGGCAGACGCCGGAGTTCGCGGATATCCGGCAGATCCGCGTCATTGACTGCGAACCGGCGCCGGCCAGAAAGCCTGCCAGACCACCCCTTCCCCCGCTCTCCCAATCCGTCGGGACTCTGCTCAGGGAAACGGCTGACCTGTTGGACGATGCGGAGCTTAGCGAAGCCTTTCGGCGTTTGGCAAGCCATGCGTCGGACAAGCCGACAGATTGACCGAATGAAATCCGGCCAGAAAGCATGAACAAGTTGTTGAATTAATGGACATCCCGGGGTGGCTGGGCGTTAATGTAAGCGATCGGAGCCTGGTTTTCGTCATCAAATGTCACAATTTCCCACGCATCCGGCTGCCCCAACAGTGCACGCAGCAAGGCATTGTTCAGGCCATGACCGGACTTGTAGCCCTTGTATTCTCCGATGATGCCGTAGCCCAGCAGATAAAGATCGCCGATGGCGTCCAGCATCTTGTGACGGACAAACTCATCCTCGTAACGCAGGCCGTCCGCGTTCATCACGCCCTCATCATTGAGGACGATGGCGTTTTCCATGCTGCCGCCGCGCGCCAGGTTCTTTGACCAAAGATACTCGATATCACGCATGAAGCCGAAAGTACGGGCGCGGCTGACTTCCTTCACATAGGCGGTGGTCGAGAAGTCGACACAGGCATCCTTGTGGTCTTCATGGAAGGCCGGATGATCAAAATCGATGGTAAAGGCCACGCGGAAACCGTTATACGGCAGGAAGGCGGCAAATTTGTCGCCATCGCGCACTTCAATCGGCTTGAGGATGCGGACCAGCTTCTTGGGAGCGTTCTGCTCGATGATCCCGGCGGCTTGCAACAGGAAAACGAATGGGCCGGCGCTGCCGTCCATGATCGGTATTTCGGCCGCACTGACCTCGACCAGGGCATTATCAATACCCAGACCGGCCATCGCCGACATCAGATGCTCCACCGTTCCGACCTTGACGCCGTCCTTGACCAGATTGGTGGACATGACGGTATCGTTCACCAGCAGCGCGTTCGCGGGGATCTCCACGGGCGGATTGACGTCCGTCCGGCGGAAGCGGATACCGCCATCGATTTCACCGGGCTTCAGGGTCAGGTAAACCTTGTTGCCGCTGTGCAAGCCGATGCCGGTAGCGCGGATGGTGTTCTTCAGGGTGCGTTGACGAAGCATTGTGTCAAAATGTTTCAGAATCAAAATGGCATAGTAACACTTCCCGACCAGAGTGCAAGCGTATTGGTCGCCGGCCCGCGTTTGCCGCTACTGCGGCCGGGTCCGGGAACAGCCAAAAAAAAGACGCCCGAAGGCGTCTTTTACATCGGCCAGTGAGTTACTGATCGGAATTCTGCTGGCGGCGCAGGAAAGCCGGCACGTTCAGCAGGTCACTCGTCTTGGCGCCGGGGGCTGCTGGCTTGGCAGCGGCGGGGGCCGGCGCGCGACGGTTAATGGCCGGCTCTTCAAAGTCATCATAGCTGGCACGAGGGGCCGGTTGCGCCGCCATCACAGGGGCGCCACCCATCGGAGCAACACGCGGACGCGAAGTCGCTGCAGCTTGTGAGCCGGCAACCGCACGGGGAGCCGTCTTGCTCAGGCCTGTCGCCACCACCGTGACGCGGATCTCATCACCCAGGTCAGGATCAAGAATGGTGCCGATCACGACATTGGCTTCCGAGGAGGTCAGCTGATTGACGATTTCGCCGACCGTGTTGTACTCGTCCAGCCCCATGCTTTCGTTGGCGGCAACGGATACCAGCAGACCGCGAGCACCTTCCAGCTTGATGTCATCCAGCAGCGGACTGTGGATGGCCAGCTCCGTGGCGATGCGGGCGCGGTCTTCACCCTTGGCGGAGCCGGTGCCCATCATGGCCAGGCCCTGCTCGGACATAACGGTGCGAACGTCGGCAAAGTCGACGTTGATCAGGCCGGGACGGGTGATCATGTCGGAAATGCCCTGCACGGCGTTCAGCAGAACGTTGTTGGCAGCCTTGAAGGCATCCAGCAGCGAAACTTTGCCCAGGACGGTCAGCAGTTTTGAATTGGGAATGGTGATCAGCGAGTCGACGTGCTGCGCCAGCTCGTCAATGCCGTGGTCGGCCAGCTTCATGCGCTTGCCTTCAAACGGGAACGGCTTGGTCACGACGCCTACAGTGAGGATGCCCATTTCCCTGGCCACTTCGGCCACCACCGGCGCGCCGCCGGTGCCGGTGCCGCCGCCCATGCCGGCGGTGATGAACACCATGTCTGCACCGGTCAGCGACTCGCGGATGCGGTCACGATCTTCCAGCGCCGCCTGACGGCCGACTTCGGGCTGAGCCCCGGCGCCCAGACCGCGGGTCAGTTCCGCGCCCAGTTGAAGCAGGGTCTGTGCGTTCATTTTCTTCAGCGCCTGCATGTCGGTATTGGCGCAAATGAATTGCACGCCCTTCAGACCCGAACGCACCATGTGATCCACGGCATTGCCGCCGCCACCACCGATGCCGAACACCTTGATGACCGCATTGCCGCTGAAGTTGTCAGCGTGATCGTCTGCCATTTGGAAAATACTCATTATGTTACTCCTGCCCAGGAATGATCTTGCCTCGCCCTGCCCCTGTCACTTCAGAAATGCGTTTCG
>DASUIL010000072.1:0-7782 GCA_036273075.1 Fluviicoccus sp.
TCGGCCAGCAGGTGATGGTCGGCCAGCGATTCCCCGGACGCGCCGACATGCGCCTTGCCGATGCCCCGGCTCATGACGATCTTGCCGTGACGGCGGATCACCAGCGTCAGCGCCGGGTGCAGGCCGGTGCGGTAATAGGCAGTGACCGCTTCCCAGATCTTGTCGATGGCGGCCTGATCCAGCCCGACGTCCGCCGGGCGGCATTCCCGGTCGTGGTTGATGGTGGTGACATCATCCAGATCGGCGGGCATGGCGACGCGGCGGCCGCCGGTCTTGAGGAAGGGAATCAGGGCATTCAGCGGGTCGCGGATCATGGGAGCTTCCGGAATAATTGGACAATTGTCCGTTAACAATAGCAAATAATGGCATCCGGCGGGTTGCCGGGCGCGATCGTGTCACGGTGGCGGCCATCCGGCTTGTGAAATGCCGCCAGCCTCGGCGGCGGTTGGCGCGCTGAAGCGAGAGCGCCGGTTTCGGGGTAAGATACGCCCCTCTCCGCAGGTGCAGTTCCCATGTCCGTAAATCCGGTGCCTTCCCTTTGGCGTCATCGTTCCTTTGCCGCCTTCTGGTGGTCGCGGATGTTCTCGATCATTGCTTTCCAGATTCAGGCGGTGGCCATTGGCTGGCAGGTCTATGCACTGACGCGCGACCCGTGGGACCTGGGCATGGTCGGGCTGGCGCAGTTCCTGCCCATCCTGCTGCTGACGCTGCCCGGCGGCCATGTCGCCGACCACCACGACCGCCGCCGCATCATGATGCTGGGGCAGGCGGCTTACGCCGGATTGCTGGCGGTGCTGGCCGTGGGCAGCGGGCAGCATTGTCTGGACCGCAACGGTTTGCTGGTGCTGGCCTTCCTGATCGGAGCCGTGCGCGCCTTCGAGTTTCCGGCGGCGTCGGCGATGCTGCCGTCGCTGGTGCCGTCCGCCCAACTGGTGCCCGCGCTTAGCCTGACCGGGTCGGCGCGGCAGGCGGCGTTCATTGCCGGTCCGGCGCTGGGCGGCGGTTTGTATGCGCTGGGGGCGGAGGTGACGTATGCGGTCGCCACCGGCCTGTTTCTGCTGGCGCTGGCCGCCGCCGCGCTGATCCGGCCGTCGACGCCCGCCCGTGAACGCGAGCCGGTGACTTGGGCGACCGTGCTGGCGGGCATCAGCTATATCCGCGGCAACCGGGTGCTGCTGGGCGCCATTTCCCTGGACCTGTTCGCGGTGTTGCTGGGCGGGGCCACGGCCTTGCTGCCGGTGTATGCGCGCGAAATCCTGATGACCGGGCCGCTGGGGCTGGGGCTGCTGCGCGCTGCGCCCGCCGTCGGGGCTTTGCTGATGTCCTTTGCCCTGGCGCGCTGGCCGGTGGAGCGCAACACCGGCCGGATCATGTTCGCCTCGGTGGCGCTGTTTGGCGTGGCGACCATGGTGTTTGCTGTCGCGACGGTGATGTGGCTGTCGCTGGCGTCGTTGCTGGTGCTGGGCGCGGCGGACATGGTCAGTGTGGTGGTGCGCTCGGCGCTGGTGCAGCTGGAAACGCCGGAAGACATGCGCGGCCGGGTGGGGGCGGTAAACTGGTTGTTCATCGGCACCTCCAACCAGCTGGGTGAGTTTGAGTCCGGGGTCACGGCGTCGTGGTTCGGGGCGTCGCGTGCGGTATTGCTGGGCGGCGTCGGCACTCTGCTGGTCTGCGGTTTGTGGATGCGCTGGTTTCCGCAGCTGCTGAATCGTGACCGCATGGTCGAACCCTAGCGTCCATACTGGTTTTTTAGCCCTGACTGCGCTACAACAGTCACATAATTCCAACACCTGAAAAACCGGTCCCCATGATCCCGAATGCCCGAATTCCGGCCCTGATCGCCATTACCCTCGCCGAATGGGGGTTGGAACACGGCCTGTCCGGGGAAGCGATGGCGGCCGCGCTGGGGGTGGAAAGCCTGGAGGCCTTGCAGGACGAGGAGCTGCGCCTGAGCCCGGCGGATTATGAGTCGCTGCTGGCGCTGGTGTATCGCGAATCGGGGCGCGAGGATCTGGGGCTGGCCATCGGTTCGCGGCTGACCGTGTCCAGTTACGGCGTGCTGGGCCACGCCATGCTCAGCGCCGCCACGGCGGGCGAGGCCATCCGCATCGGTCTCGATTACTACCGCCTGACCAGCGCCTTCATGACGCTGGATGCCGAAACCACGCCTGAAGCGCTGATCATGACCGCGCGGCTGGACTATCCGCTGCCGCACCTGCAGCGCTTTGCCCCGGAAGAACAGATGGTGGGCGTCACCGCCGTCGCCCGCGACCTGCTGGGCAGCAATTTCAGTCCGCTGGCCATCGACTTCGCCATGCCGACGCCGCCGTATGCCGACCGCATGAAGGCCTGGTTCGCCTGTCCGGTGCGCTACAACCAGCCGGAGAACCGCTTCCTGATTGATTCGCGACTGCTGGATGTCTCGCTGCGCACCGCCAACGCCCTGACCGCCAAGCATTTGCTGAACCTGTGTGAAACCCTGCTGCAACAGGATCGCGCCGCTTCACCGGGCGACTTGCTGCAACGGGTGAATGCCGCCATCCGGGCCCGGGTGGGGCGCTGGCCCGCCATGGTGGAAGTGGCCGAGCAGCTGGGCATGTCCGAACGCACCCTGCGCCGCCGCCTGCAGGAGCTGGGCACCGACTACCAGCGCGAGATCGACGCCGTGCGTCACCAGCTGGCGCTGCAATTGCTGGAGAAGCCGGAAATCACTGTCGAGCAGATGGCGGCCGTGCTGGGCTACAGCGAGGCCGTCAGTTTCCGCCGCGCCTTCCAGCGCTGGACCGGCAAGACGCCGCAGGCCTGGCGGCGGCAGGTCGCCTGAGCCGCTGTCGGCTGGCCGCCAATATCCCCTTGGGTTGTCCGTATCGGTTCTGGTTGACAAGGCCGCTTAATTCTATTCTGCTAGCGTGCAAAGAGGCTGTCAGCCCTGCATAAGAATAAACCCGCTAGCGAGCTTCCCCCATGATCCAGCGACTGGCCCTGTTGTTTGTCTTTTCCACGTTAGTGTCCGCCTGCGGCAGCAAGCACGCCGGACTGGAACCCGTTACCCTGACCGAGGCGCAGACCAAGCTGTTCGAGAACAGCTGCAAGAACTGCCATGCCCAGGCCGGCAATCCCGCGCCGCAGCTGGGCGACAAGGCGGCCTGGGAGCCGCGCGTCGCCAAGGGGCTGGACGTGCTGGTGAAGAACGCCATCACCGGCATCAACCAGATGCCCGCGGGCGGCATGTGCATCACCTGCACGCCCCAGGACTACGAAGCCCTGATCCGCCACATGGCCGCACCGGCCCCCGAGGGGAAATGACATGATCAACCGCCGCGAATTCATCGGTATCGGCGCTGCCGCCGGAGCCACCGTGCTGCTGCCGGGCTGCTCCCGCCCCTCGCAAGCCCCGACCTATCCCTTGCAGGATGCCAACGGCCACTTGCTGTGGCAGAACTGGTCGGGCCTGGAACACTCCTATCCTGTCAACCGTGCCGCGCCCGCCTCGCTGGATGACCTGCGCAACCTGCTGGTGTCCGCACCGGCGCCCATCCGCGCCGTTGGCGCGGGGCACTCGTTCACGGCCCTGGCCGTCAGCGACGGCACGCTGCTCAGCCTCGACAACCTGTCCGGACTGGTCAGCCATGACGCCGCCACCAACACCGCCACCATCAAGGCCGGAACGCGCCTGCAACAGCTGGGGCAGTTGCTGGCCGATATCAACCAGGACATGCTGAACATCCCCGACATCAACAAGCAGTCGCTGGCCGGGGCCATCTCCACCGGCACCCACGGCACCGGCATCCAGCTGCCCGCGCTGCACGGCCGGGTGGAAAGCTTCCGCATCATGACGCTGGCCGGGGACGAGAAGCTGTGCAGCCCCACCGAGAACGCCGAGCTGTTCCACGCCGCGCTGGTGGGCATGGGATCCTTCGGCATCATGACCGAATACACCCTGAAGAACTGGCCCCTGCAACGCACCGAGCGCCGGGTGGACATCGTCCCTCTGGACGAACTGATGCGCGACTGGCAGTCGCTGTACCTGAACAACCGCAACGCCGAATTCTTCTACATTCCGTTCACCGGCATCGCCGCCCGCATCCTGCACAACCAGACCATGGACGAGCCGACGCCGCGCGGTCCGGACAAGGACATGGAAACCCTGATGGACCTGAAGAAGCTGCGCGATTACCTGTCGTGGTCGTCGTCGATGCGCCGCCGCGTAGCGGAGATGCTGGCGGGCAAGCACGGTTCGGAGCGGGCGGTGGACTACAGCTGGAAGCTGATGGCTTCCGAGCGTTCGGTGCGTTTCAACGAGATGGAGTTCCACCTGCCGCTGGAAAACCAGATGGCGGCGCTGAAGGAGGTGATCGCCACCATCGAGGCCAAGTGCCCGGACGTGTTCTTCCCCATCGAGGCGCGCGTCATCCAGCGCGACAGCAATGCCTGGTTGTCGCCGTTCTACGAGCGCGATACCGGCTCCATCGCCGTGCATGCCTATTACGAGGACGACCACAAATTCATGTTCGAGCTGATCGAACCGATCCTGCGCAAGTACGGCGGCCGTCCGCACTGGGGCAAGCTGCACTCGCTGGGCGCGGCCGATCTTGAAAAACTGTATCCGAAATGGAAGGAGGTCGCGGCCATCCGTCAACAGATGGACCCGCAAGGCAAGCTGCTGAATCCGTTCCTGAAGAAGATCTGGGGCGTCTGAGGACGCCCCGGCCCACGCCACGACAAGGAAAAAAGAAGAATGACGATCCGTCGCAGAACCCTGATCGCCGGCGGCCTGGCCGGCGGCGCTGCCCTGGCATTCGGCGTCAAGCCCGGTGACCGGGGCGGTTCGCACAACGATTATTTCCGGCAACTCAGCAAGGCCCTGCAGGTGGTCAACCTGGTGCGGCCGACGCTGGTGCTGGATTACGCCCGTTTCCTGGCCAATGCCGAACAGGTGCGCAAGACCATGGTGGAAGGCCCGGGACGCCTGCCCGCGCGCATCGTCGTGAAGTCCTTGCCCGCGCTCGGTTTCATGAACGTGCTGATGCAGGTGCTGCAAACGCAGCGGGTGATGGTCTTCAACATGCCGATGCTGGACATCATCACCCGCAACTACCCTGATGCAGACATCCTCTTCGGCAAGCCGATGCCGGTGGCGGCGGTGCGCCACTGGCTGTATACCGAAGCCAACCGCGAGCGGCTACCGCAAATCCAGTGGCTGGTTGACACCCCGATCCGCCTGCAGGAGTTCGCCGAGCTGGCGGGCACGCTGAAAAAAACCTTGCGCATCAGTCTGGAAATCGATGTCGGCCTGCATCGCGGCGGCTTTGCGACGCCGCAGGCGGTAAAGGACGCGCTGGAATTCGCCAAGCAGAGTCCGCACCTGGAAATCAGCGGCCTGATGGGCTACGACGCCCATGTCGGCAAGCTGCCGACGTTGCTCGACATGCAGGAAAAGGCATGGAATGCCTGCCAGCAGATGTACAAGGACTGCGTGCAGGTCATCCGCGAAAGCGGGCTGACCCCGGAGAAAATGACGCTGAATTCCGGCGGCAGCCTGACGTATGCCCGCCATGCGCTCTATACCGCCGCCAACGATATCTCACTGGGCTCGGCGCTGGTGATGCCGTCCGACTTCGACAAGCCGGCGCTCAAGGACCACCAGCAGGCCTGTTTCATCGCCACGCCGGTGCTGAAGAGTGTCGATCCGGCGCTGATGCCCGGCCTGGAGTGGACCGACAGCCTGCGCCGCTGGTGGGACCCGAATACCGCGCGCGGCTTCTTCATCCACGGCGGTCACTGGCTGGCTGATCCGGTATCGCCGCCGGGGCTGGCCCTGAGCGGCATCTATGGCCAGTCCAGCAACCAGGAGCTGTATCTGGGCTCGGCGGCCATGTCGCTGCAGCCGGACGAGTATGTCTTCTTTCGCCCGCGCCAGAGCGAGGCGGTCTTCCTGCAATTCGGCGATATCGCCGTCTACAACGCCGAGAAAGGGCGTATCGAGGCTTCGTGGCCGGTATTCCCGGCTTCGGCCTGAGTGTTCATAAAACAGGCATCATTTCCGCCGGCCGCCGCTGTTGCTTGCAGTCGCGCGGCGGGGCGGATACGCTGGTTCCGATAACGACGACAAGAACGGAGCTTTACTCATGCTGACCCTGGAAATGCTGGACGAGCTGCACGTACTGACCCTGTTCAATCCCGATAACGGCCAGGAAGGCATCAAGGTGCATCACAGCGCCGAGCCCGCGACGATCAGCGCCTGCAAGCGTCTGTACTCGCGCGGCATGGTGACGCTGCCGGATGGCGGTTATCTCACCCCGCTGGGCGCACAGACCCTGGAGCACGCCCAAAGCCTGCTGGCGCTGTTGTCTTCGCCCGTCAACGCAGACTAGCCTTTTTACGCCAAAAAACGTGACGCATCTCTCACTTTGCCCTCCGGCCTGACTATAATGGGGCGGAAGGCCCTGTCATAGGGCATGCGGTGAGGGAGGCGGCATGGGCATTGATGCGCTGGTGTTTTGTGATTGCCTGGAGAAGGGCGGCCTGCGCAAGGAGCCGAAGCCTGAGTGGCAGGTCTACGTGCAGGAGGACGGATGCCGCGAAAGTGCATCGTCGGAACTCCGGCATCAGGCCGCCTTCGGTCACTGGCACGAAACCGCCTGTCCCCATGATTACGGCATCCTGATGCATCGCCGTTTCAATTCCGCTTCCGTCGCCGCGCTGCTGTTGCCCTGTCCGGAAAACCTGCACGTCCTGCCGCCGGTATTGCGGCGCATTCTCTCCCTTCCCACGGCCCAATCCGACCGTCTTGACGCGCCCGCGCTGCATCGTCTGCTGGAGGAGCTGAGCCAGATCCGGAACACTGCGCCGCCCGCCTGCCATCCGCTGCTGGACGACCTGCAGGCCCTGGCCGCCGCCGCGCTGCGCATCGGCAAGCCGTTGGTCTTCTAGCAGCGCGTCATTCCCGGTGGTCCTCAAGCGGCTTGTCCGAGAACAGGGCTGCCTGTTCGGTGACAAAGATGCCCCTGGACGGCGCTTCGTGGGCATGCCGGCAATAGGGGCAATGGTAAGGTTCGCGTCGGGGCGGCAACGGGAAGTGACCGCCGATTTCGCGGCGTCCGAAGGTACGCCGGCAAACCGGGTTCAGGCATCGCTCAAGCAGGGTTGCAGTCCGCCGGGCGGGAATGGAGGGCATCAGATCGTCGCGGTCATCAAGGTAAACGATTCGTATTCTAGCGAATCGAACGGAAAATTAACATATTGATGGGTAAACGGGGAATTCCGGGCGCAACAAGACTGCCCGGTGCTGCCGTCAAAGGCCGCGCCGGGAGTGAAAAGAACCGCCGTCAGCCTGCGACCACCTCGTAGCCTTCATCCTCGACCAGCGCCCGGATCTGCCCCTTGTCCAGACTGCGGCTGTCCACTGTCACCTTGCGCTGTTCCAGGTTCACCGTCACTTTCGCCAGCGGATCGGCGCCGGTCACGGCCTGGGTGATCGCGTTCACGCAATGCTGGCAGCTCATCCCGTCCACGGTTAGGGTTGTCATTGTCGGCATGATCTTCTCCGGATCTGATGAAATATCAGTCTCCGCCAGCCCGCCTTCCGCGTCAAGCCTGTGAGCTTGCTCACAATCCGCACTCTTGGCATCAAACCGTCAATGAACTGTCAGCATTCCGTCATCCGCGTTGCCTAGCCTGCCTGCATAACCCTTTCACCCGGCACGGGATGTGTTCCGGAAACGACTTTGCCAGGAGAAACCATGTCCGCCTTGCGCGCTTTCGCGGTGCCGCTGCCCGCCT
>DASUIL010000073.1:0-20240 GCA_036273075.1 Fluviicoccus sp.
GGTGTTGAATCCGGCGGTGCGGGCCGACACCGAATGGAACAGCGACGCCAGGATCTTCCCGCCCGGATCCAGCGGTCCCAGCGTGTAGGGGTTGCCCCATTCGTAGTAGAGGATGGATACCGTGCCCAACGCCAGCAGCACTCCGGAACCGAGCATGGTCAGCTTGGTATGCACCGACCAGTGGGTATGGTCGCGGTCACGGCTGCGCCACAGTTCCAGCAGCACCGGAAAGCCGATGCCGCCGATGAAGATGGCCGCCATGATCGGAAAATTGATCCACGGATCGGTCACGAAATGCATCAGGTTGTCGGAATACAGGGAAAACCCGGCATTGTTGAACGAGGACACCGCGAGGAACAGGCCGTGCCAGGCCGACAGCAGCCAGGATTCCTCATAGTGAAGCCGCGCGCGATAATTTAAAAAAAGAAGTGCGATAATTCCAAGAAAAGAAAATTGCACATCGTGGAAACGATTTCCATATCACAACGGCACATGCAATACGCTTGGTGTTGAAAGTCTGCGTTCAATACTCGCTGCATCTATCAAAATTCCGACAGATGAATTGAGGAAGTCGCCAGCCACCTATTGCCCAGCGATGGTAAGCGTCGCCTCCATCCGTTTGCGGAGCCTATCCTCTAACCAAGACCAGAGCTCAGCCATGATCAATACGTCACCGCCGGAATGCCGAGGTTGCGCGGGGTAGTCTTGTAAACCCTGCCAAACCGGAGCAAATCAAGGGAGAAGGTGCCGCCTTGGAAAGCCCCACCAGCAACTTGGTACATCCCTACCCCCACGTGAAGGCCGCCAGTCGGGATATTAGTGGTGTGCGTGGCTCTGAGGGTCCCGTTCACGTAGAACTTGATGGAGGTATTGGTAGCCACGATAACGCATGTGTACCGTGTGTCATCCGCAACCGGGGTGGCGCCGAGGGTCCCGGCATTCGTGGTGATCCCACCGGCCGTAGTACGGAAGTTCCATTGACCGGCACCAACTCCATCGTCTAAGGATACGCAAAAGCCGTTATTAACGTCCCCGCCAAAGGAAGTGTCCCCGTTAAGGCTAGTAGTATAAGCCCCTACCACCACCCTCTCTTTACTCAGGGAACTGGTTTTGGAAAAGGAGGCAATCAAAACCACAGGCTCAGCAGTCAGGGTAAACAAAGCCCCCGAACCACCGGAAAAGAATGCACCACAGGATATATCGGCAGCCCCTGTCCCAACCCAGCGCCACACACCAATAGCATCTGCCATTCCATTACCATTTGGGCGGACAGACAGAGTCGCATTAGCGGTGACGATGGAACATGGTGATTTGGTGGGGTCTTCAAGGCAGTCAGTGCCAATGAAGCCTTGAAAGTTCTCGATAATGGCTTCCGCCACCACAACGGGCCCGGTACGGCTATTGACCGAGGCCACGGGGGCGTGGATGGCGACAGCTGCGGCCAGATCACTAATCGTGGCCGCCAGCTGGGTGCCTGTGTGATTTGAACGATTTTTTGCTGTGGCCTCACGTGCTGCCGTATAGAAAAAATTCAGGACACCTTCACTGATCTGGTCAGTGTTTGTTGCCGTAGATGCGGCACCCAACCCCATGTTGGCCCTGGCATTTCCAGCCTCAGTTGGTGTAAGGCCCTGTGTTGCGGTATCCGTCCGCACCCTCGAATTTAGCGCCAGTGTATTTGCATCGACATCGGATTGCGCTGCCGCTCCTATATTTGACCTCGCCTGTGCTTGTTGCAAAGCTGTGAGGGTCTGGACAATATCGAAGCGAACCATAGCGGCCAGCAGCAGGTTGATTGCCGTGATGGCGTCCTCCTCATCAACCAGCTTCGCTCCAAGCTCCAGTATCGTATCGAGCGCGGCAGACGGTGCACCACCAAGTATTGAGTCTTTATAGGCCTGAATCTCGCCGATGATCTTTCCCACGGACCAGGTGATATCGGCCCCACTTGTGGCAGCATCATTTATCAGGATATCTGGCAGCGCCGCCTCAAGATCCATTTGGCGTGTAAAGACCTCGTTGATAGAGCCAACCAGGTCCTCTTTATGCGTTGTATTGAGGCTGAGAAGATTACCAATAACCAACTGAAGCAAATCACGAACAGCCGTGGCACTGCCAGCCGGATCAACAATGCTGCCCAGTTGCACTGCTTGAGTAGTGTCATCAGAAAAGGTGAGCTGTAGGTATGGGCCATCTTCATTAGTGCCAGCAGTTATAGATGACAGCTTTGTTGAAAGGCTATCCACGAACTCACTCAGCCAATCCAAACGAATAGCCCGGGTGCCTCCAGACACAATCCCATAAAGCAAGTCAGAGGCTGACAGGACTGGCTTCGGGCCGGTGTATTGCGATAGCTTTTTTGCCTCATATCCGGACATGTCAAACCTCCAACTGCAAGACAGTGCGTGACTCTTCAAAGGCCAAAATAAAGCCGTCTTCAGTCAGCAGAAGAAAAATGGGTTCAGAACGCTGGAGCAATGGTGCTCCATATCCCACGAAGAAATACATGCGGTAGCTCCTAAATCATCTTGACGAACCACGGAACAGCGATGTTACGCGGTGCAGTCTCTGTCCCAGCCGCCGCAGTCATACCGCCGGTAATTGTCAACAACGAATCAGATGAGCTACCCCCGCCAATGGTGCCCTTGGACCCAGGAGTATCTCCATCCAGTGCCTGCTCTTCGTGTTCACTCTCATTACGAAAATGCTTGTGGTCCTTGATCGAATCAGCTTTCCACGACCCGATGCCACGCCCAGTATCGGCACCACGACCATCATCCCAGACCCGTACGAACTCGCCGCGCAGTTCCAGGACACGAAACGTCGTAGCCGTGTCACCCGTGGAAAACCCGCCTTGCTGGCCTGCCGCCCAGGCGGCCTCAGATACCAGGTTTCCGCTGACTCCGGCCAGATCCCACAGCCACGGATAGTCAGCACGGGTCAGCACCGCACCGTTCGGCTTGCAATACCCACCAGCCGGAATCAGGTCAGCGATATTCGGATGAAGGCTGCCGATTGGCGCCGAATCCAGGCGATTGATTGGATGCCAAGACCCTTCGCCATCCGAACGCAACACCCAGTAATCACCGGCACCGAACAGCCGCAGGAAGTCATAGCCATCCGCGTTGATCCAGGTGTTGTGCATGATCTTTTCGCCCGCATGGGCCTGCACCAGCAGCTTGTTCGAGGTGTTGTCCACACGGCGCACCACGAAGTCCATCACCTGGTTGGCCGAAGGCAGCGTGATCGTCCGGTTGCCTGCCGAGGCGTTGACCAGGACCAATCCGCGTTGCCCTGCCGTCAGGGTGGTATTGGCCGAAATCGAGGTGACAGCACCAACACTGCCGATAGCCTGAATGGCTGTCAGCAACTGGTCATCACCCCCGCCAACAACAAGGCCAGCGCCCTCGATGACGCGGCAAATAGCCTCCTGGACTGCATTGCTCCATTCAGCGGACAGCTGGGTGGGCAGAACACCGGTCAGCGGGTTACCTGTGCGGAAACCGTGCTTGCCAGCGCCGAACAGGTTTTCTGCCTTGGTGTCAGTGTTAATACGTTTCATCATCAGGCTCCATACGCATAAATGGCGTGGGTGTGGGCGGGCTTGATCCGGTTGATCAGGCATTCAATTCGGTTGTTGGGCGGTACGCCCAGGAAGTCCTCGCAGCTGCCGATGCAGGTGGCACCAAGGCTGCCTGGCTCTTGCGGCAGATGCAGGGTGAAGGTGAAAAGCCACGGCTCATCGCACAGGCTTTGCTCGCAGTCGCCCTCGCAGGTGGATAGGTCATATTCTTCGATGGAGGCACCGGCATAACCCATCGCCTCTGCCTGCTGGATAAGGTAGGCAGGTGTTGCGCCGCCAACTGCCGTCAAGCGGGCAATGATCGCGGCCTGCCGGTCAGCTACGGATAGATCCGATGACCCGCACAGATCCGGCAGGCCCAGGGCGCGTTCCCAGTCTGTAAGAAGTTCATAGGTGGTGCGCGGGTTGGCCTCGACAAGCAGCTTGTCGGCCGCCGCATTCACGCGGTTGAAACCAGCGGCCAGCACGTCCAGCAGCTTCCACCAGTAGCTGTCCGTCTGGGTGTTCCAGACCATGCCGCGCGGCATCAGCGCGATCAGGGCTTCGCGCATTGCGTTATGGGTTACAGCCATGTGATGGCCCCCATGACCGGATAAACGCCAGTGGCGTAGGTGACATTGGCCGTGGGCGAAACCAAATCATGATCGGTTTCACCGGCGGCCGTGGAGATGGCTTCGCGGATATGAGACAGAAGGATGGTTCCGGAAGGCTCGCCCTCACGGCGCAACAGGTCAGTCAGTGCCTCGGTGACGGCCGCGCGAACAGCCGGAGTGTCCGGTGTCAGCTGGATTTCAAAGTCCTGAGCCTCGGCTACCGGCGCGAGTGTTGTCACCCTGGCCGTGACCGGCCGCTGCGCTTGCAAAGCAGCATTCACGGTGCCGACAATGGTGGAAGACGGTATCGGTCCGCCAGCAGCATCGCTGACGATGAAGCGAACCAGGACAAACCCCGGCCCTTGCTCATCGGATACCCAAACCCGCTCGACCGCAGGATAGGCATCACGCGCCCATGTCTCGTAATCTGATGCCGCGCCGCCTTGTGCCGGTTTACGCAAGCGGGCCAGCAGGCGGACGCGCAGCGCCTCGATGGACTCAACCTCCGCGCCGCCATTCAAGCCGTCGCCTATCACAAGGGCTGAACTTTCAATCCCTGCCACCGGATTGACCACGGTCACCGTGGCACCGGCATCCAGATTCCCGGCCGCTCCGGCCGTTTCCGCGATCAGGTGGACCTCGGCGGTAGTGCCATCCAAAGTGACGGCCTCCGCGACCGTGTAGACCACGCCACTGGCGCTTTGCCAGCGGTCGGTGACATCCAGTTGAGCACCATCCAGGCCAGTGACCTGAATCCGTCCAGCGGCCGGTTGTGCCGGTATCAGGGTCAGACCGTAGTCCGCCGCCCAACGCAACAGGGTTTCGGCATTGCAGGTGTCCGGCAACAGTTGCAGGGCAACATTGTCCAGGTAGCCATAAAGTCCGTGCTCACCGCCAGCCATTACCCGCGCCAGTGCGCCCAGAGCTGACTTGCGGCGATAAACTCCGTCGCCGGGGAAGCGGGCCTGAATGTCCGCCTGGCGCATTTCCACCAGGTTCTTCAGGGTCGGACGGGTCAAGCTCATAGTGAAATCCTCGGTACGGTCAGGGTGATCACATCGCCGGTCTGGCCGTTGGGATACGTCGGGCGGATGCTGATCAACAATGTCTTGCGGTCCGGAACTGAAGCCAGGATATCCATGGCGGACCAGATGCCGTCATCTACCAGCCATTGCAGCGCCTCGGCGGCGTAGTCCTGGGCAGAGGTCAGGGTTTCCGGGGTATGCCTGGAGCGGGCCAGCAGCCACAGGCGAGATCCCAGCGGATCAGTCGTCAGGAAGTCCGCCCACCAGCCGCGCCGGTCATCCGTCCCATCCGGTATAAAGTCGGAGGCGGCGGCGCGCCGGTCGGTGCCCAGGGAAACCAGCACGGACGGCAACAGGGAGTCATCCAGCTGCAGGTCGCCGTTCAGCACAACCAGGTCAGCCAGGCCGTCTGTGAATTGAATCGCCAGATCGCTCATGGAATTACTCCGCCGGTCGTGCCTTCAGGCGTTGTGCCATTGGCGTGTTTGTGCAGTTCGCCAACGTCCACGCCATTGACTTTGAAGGTGCCGATCACGTCCACATCAGCTTCGATCCGGAGGCCATTTTCACCAACGGCCTTGATCAGCATGCCGGTACGCTTCAGGTGGACCACGTTGCCGAGGTCGTCATAGACCGCCACTTCGCCCTCCGCCAGTGACTTCAGGCGCACACGCGGATCTGCGATGACAGCGGCGATGGTGTGGGCCCGGTGCCCGCCGATGGCGAGGAACAGACCCAGCGCACCTGACTTTGCGCGGCTGGAAAATCCGTACTCCTGGTAGTGCTCGATGCGGTCTTCCGTTACGCCCAGAACGCGCGCCTGGATGCGTTGCAGCGCGCCGCCGTCATCGACCATCAGCACGGTTCCCTTGATGATCATCTGGCGCATGCGGGTGCGGATGGGGTCCAGCAGGCGGTTAATATCCATCATCGTCGTCCTCTCGTTCCGGCTCCGGTTCGGCCAGCTTGGCGAAGGCCCCCGGCGGCATGACGGTGATTTCCGCCACCTCGCCGGACTGGTCATCCAGGCTGTAGGTCACGTCGGTGATCAAGCGCTTTTCGTTGATGTCGTTGTAGGGATCAATAACCATGACCTTTTGATTTGGCTCCCAGACTGCGCCGTTGGACTGCCGCCATTCCTTGACCTTGTAGGTAATCGCCTGGGCCCGGCCAGCACGTACCGAGGCCTCCCACTTCGCCCTGGTACGGGCGGCACCGGTCGTCACCGGGCCATCGCAAACGATGGTTAGGGGACGATGACGGGTGATCAGCTGGTGGTCGGTAATGGTCGCGGACACTTGCGCCGTGGCATCCGGGTCACTGCCGCGCTTTTGCCCCTTGACGGTATAGGTGTTGAAGCACTCGCGCAGGTCACGGCCGCCGCTACCGGAGATGATGTTTTTTCCCAGCTCCAGTGTGTCGGCCGCCGTCACAGACCCGACTCGGTCAATTACCAAATTGCCTTTCGCATCGGACAAAAGCAGCACGCCGCGATAGCGGGCACCCTGATCCAGGGCGGCGAAGATGGTGTCGCCATCGTGCGGCTTATATGTCTTGAAAGGAGTTTTCAGCCCGGCGCGGTCAATGACCGTAATGCCGAACGGTTTGCACAGGTCGCGGGCCACGTCCGCCAGCGTCCGGCCAATCCATTGCACGGCCGGAGCCGAGCAATCAACCAGGTCAGACGTGCGGTCGCGGCCTTCCAGGCGCAGGCCGTGGCTGCTGGCATCGAAGTTGGCGGGGGCACTGTCGATGATGCCGGTCTGGACGCGAACCCCGGCAATGTGGATCTCGCATGCCTTGCCAACAGCGGTTGATGGCCGCAGGCCGTCAGCTGCCCACGCCCCACCCACCACCAGCTCGAAGTCTCCGGCCAGCTGCTGCATTGAGCGGGTGACGCGGGCGCTGACCCAGCGGGTAAAGCCTTTGCCATTCAGTCGCAGTTGCAGCTCAGCCACGGCGCACCTCCAGCTCGGTCCCGGCAGGCACAAACAGCGGGTGGGCGATGGCGTTGCGCTTCACCAGGTCATCAGCCATGGAGCCGTCGCCATAGAGACGCTGTGCAATCACCAGCATGGGCAGGCTGGCCGGTACCGAAATCACTTCCAGTGAGGCCACCGGGGCTATGGCGCCGAACTGGCTGACCACTGCCGCTTGGGCGTCCATCAGGGCGACATAGACCAGATCATCGGCATCCGACATCAATGCATCCATCTGCTCCAGCAGGTTGTCGCGGGCGGCGGCGGCATCGTTCCTGGTATCAAAGGTGACCCCGGCAGCCGTTGCATTTTCAACAACGGTTGCGCGCTGGATCTCGCCGGAATACAGGCGGACAGCTTCAGCCACAGCAAGGGTGCGGATCAGCACATTGACGGCATTGGCGTTGGCGGCAGCCTGTCTGGCGGTGCCGGTGCCCGCCGAGGTAGACACCGCGCGGGCGCTTTGGCGAGCCAGCGCCAGTTGGTTGCGCAGCGCGCCCAATGGGTTGAAATGGGTATCTGTGATGGTATGGACGGCGGCCATCAGTTGCAGCGCCAGATTCGCCGGGGAAAGCACCAGGCTGGTAAGGGACTGGCTGATGGCGCGGATACGGGCTGCCAGATCGTTCAGGCCGTTCAGGCGGCCGGAGATACCCGACATGACGGCCAAGCCAGTGGCAATGGCCTGTTGAGCCATGGCCAACAAGCTAATCGGTCCGTCCACGCTGAAGTCAGCGGCGAATGCCTCCAGCGCGGCTTCATCCAGGGCGGCTGCTTTACTGTTCAGGTCGCTGGCCGGTATGGCAACACCGTCCTGTGGTGCTTGGGAGGCCTCGTGAAACTCGACGGTCAGTGTTGCCTTCATGCGTTCGCGGCTGGTTTCGCGCACGCGAACCTTGCCAGCCCGTACCTTCAGCTTACCAAGCCAGGGATGCACCAGCTCGCCAACGCCGCCCGACTCCAGATCCGCCTGGAGAATGTCGCGCTGCGCCATGTAGTCCTTGCCCAGGATGATCATGTCCAGGGTGAAGTGGCGCGCGGCCCGGCCCATGTCTTCCGTATCGGCAGTGTTCTTTTGGGGATACTCGGTGACGACAATGCGGCGGCCGGTCTCCAGGTCGTGAGATTCGGCGTAGAAGGCGATGCCGTTGTAACTGCCCTTGCGCATGGCCATGTCAGCCTCCCCACAGCATGCGGCCGGTGGCGGCCGGGTTGGTGCGGGTTGGCGGTTCCAGCATGACAGGACCGCTGGGGCTGACGGTGGCGCGGCCTTCGCTGTCCACCTTGATGTTCAGGTCCAGCTTGCCTGTAACAGGCTTGTTTATGGACTCCCTGGCACGGTCGCTGCTGACCATCGCCAATGCCTTGGCAATAGACTCGCCCAGCTTGTCAGCGAACCCGGTTCCAGACAGCAGATTGTCATAAAGCAAGGTGCCGGCACCGTATCCGGCCGCACCGGCACCAGCTACCATCAAGCCTGCCGTTGCCATTGCTCCAGCCCCCATGCCCGGAATGGCTGCCAGATCGGCACTGCCCAGCAAGCCTGCGCCGGTCAGGAACTTGCTGAATCGCTTGCCTCCTTTAAGCAGGCCGCCAGCAGTACTGCTTCCAGGAATGCCAGGCAGGCTGTCGGTCATCCCGCCGCCGGGCATGTTGACCACATAGACCGGCTGCACGCCGATCTGCGACAGGGCTTTACCCACGGCGACACCCTTGCCCAAATTGGCCACATCAATCAGGCCGTCAGTCGGCAAACCGCCTTTCTTCCCCTTCCCGAAGATCATCCCCGCCAGCTTGGCGGCAGCCCATGCACCACCGGCGATGGTTGCACCACCGACGGCAATATCGGTGCCAGACATGCCCAGGCCGCCTTTTTCTTTCGAGTCCATGGCAAAGCCGATCATGTTGGAAAAGGTATCGTTGATGGGTTGTGCGAAGCCGTCAGCGGCTTCACGCAAGGCAGCCTTCAGGCGGCCGGTTTGGTCGATGGAGTTGTTGATGGCGTCTGACAGGTCGTGCTTCAGGGTGCCGCCTGCATTCTTTGTCTCGCGTGAAAAGCGCTGGATGTCCTCCAGCATCTTCCCGGTGAAAAGCATTTTCATGCCGCGCTGAGTATCCAGATCAGCTTTGCCAAAGGCCTTGTCCATGAACTTGAGTTGTTCTTTTTCGCTCTTCAGCTGAGAGTATTGCTTGCGCAGATCCGCCAGCACGGCCATCGGATCGCGGCGGCCACCGGTGGAGTCGAAGAACCGGACACCCGTACCCTTTGCCGCTTCCTTCATGTAATTGGCATTGGTGAACAGGCGCATGGTGGAGTCAGCCAGAGTCGCCAGGCGCTCCGGTTGCTTCTCCATCTGGGACAGGCCTTCAATAAAGGAAAGGGTTTGGTCAAACCCAAACCCGGCGCTGCGGCCATTGACGGCCACCCGCGCAAAAATGTCCGCCAGATTACCCAGTTCAGCATTGCCCTGCCGCCCGGCCTTGGTCATCTTGTCCAGCAAGGTAATAGCCATTCCCGGCTGGGTCAGGTCGAACTGATAGGCCGTTGATGCAACCGTCAGCGCCGATGTCAGCTTGTCGGCGCTTGCTCCCGTTACCGCCATGGCTTTATTGACGGCATCCGTAACCGGCAGGGCTTCCTTGATGTTCAGTCCGGCCTGGACCGCGTTGTCAAAACCGGTCTTCAACTCATCGACGGACGCGCCGGTTTCCTTCGCCATGCGGAACAACTCATTCCGCAGCCGGATGGTTTCCTGACTGCCCATGGCCGCCGTCTGGCTGATCCGCATCAGATCCTTGTCCAGGTGCGCAGACTGAACCGCCAGCGCACCCGCGCCCACCGAAACCCCCAGGGTAGCCAGTCCGCCCTGGAGAGAGCCAAACGCCTGCCGAAGCTCATGCAGCTTGCGCTTTGACCGGTCAACAAACGAATCTACCCCACGCGAGCCGTTCACCAACCCACCCACAAATCGGGTGGTGTCGGCATACAGGCGCATGGCCAGAGTCATGTCTTTGTTGCTCATGGGTCTGCTTCTTTGGTCAGGATGGACAGGTAGTGGTTGAACTCACTGGGGGATAACCGGCTGATGACATCCGGCGGCCACCCGGTGTGAGTGGCGATCAGGAGGATTCCGTCGAGGAAGCCGCGCTGGCGCTCTGTTCGGCGTTTCCCATCTGCTCAAGCTCTTCCTGGGCATCACGCAGCTTGCGATAGTCCTTGGGCTTCAGCTTGCGCAGCATGTCGATGGTGATGGGGCCGCTGTAGGTGCCATCTGGGCCGGAAACTTCAACGATTTGACGGGCCATCATGGCGGTACTGAAGGCAACAATGGTGCCTGGGCCAACATCGGATTCGGCGTCGATCATGTCGCCGACATCGGCTTCGCGCAGGGTCACAGAGGTATATTTCTTGTCGGCGATGAACAAGCCGAACGTGAGGGCAACAACAAGTTTGAGTTTATTCATGAAGGTCTCGCGGCAGATTGGAGTTATCAGAGACTCCAGTTTCAGGCACGCGAGAATCAGGGGATATTAAAGTAGTTTTGAAAAGCCAAAATGAAGAAGGCGGCACAATGGCCGCCTTCATGGGTCAGGTTATATCACGCCTCGCGGCTGGTTGCCGAGTAGAACTTGCACGGCAAATCCCCTCCGCCCAGCGTCGGCATTTCCGCGCACCAGGCATTTTCCAGCACATAGGTTTTCCCGGTATCCGTTTTAAATACCAGGTTCGCCTCCGTCATGGCGTGAATCTCGGTAATGCTGACGTTGGCGCTGTGCGGGATGGTGAAAGAACACTCGGCCGCCGTCGGCTCTTCGGTGTATCCGGCAACCCCGGCATCCGTAATAACCGGATTCCGGTTCACCCCGGCCAGCTTCAGCGAGGCACCGGGTTTGGAGTCATAGCGCTTGCCGTTCAGGGTAATCGTCACCCGGCCGGTCAGTTTATTGCTCATCGCAGTTGCTCCTTAAAGAATGAACTGGATCTGGCCCGCAAAGATGCGGAACTGGTTGACCAGGTTCGGGCCGATCAGGCAGTTGATGCGGTTCGGGTTCGACTGGTCAATTTCCACGATCAGCTCTTCGGCGAACTGATCGAAGTCCTCCACCAGGCCGCGATCCTCCCATTCCCGGAACAGGCTCAGCGTCTCTTCCCGGATCACCGACGGCGTAACCATCGGCTGCCCCAGCGGCAGGGAAACGCCAGACGGCGGATCAGCACGCAGCTTATGACGCGGGAAGCGCAGTTCGATGCGCTGACGCCAGCTGTAACGCAGGAACGACAGCGTGGAAGGCGTTTCCACATCCAGATAGCTTTCATCATCCGCGCCCAGGGCATTGGTCTGGTACGTGGTGATCTGGCGCTCGATCAGCACCCGGTTGTCCGCCGTGACCTTATAGGTGGAAATGCCGTCATACAGCAGCAGGTTGCGACTGGAGAAGTCCCAGCGGTCGCCGGAGGCAGGCGGCAAAACGCCGGGCAGTTCCAGCGTCTGCAACGGCCGCGCCGGGTCAATGGCCAGGCTGGCGTTGGCCACGGCCGCGTTCACTGCCGCCCACACATAGGGCGGGGTCGGGCTGGCCCCGGTGCCCATGATCGTGAAGTGCTGGCTGTTCAGCGCCGCGCCGAAGTCCGCAGTCTCGCCGTGAGTGCCCTTGAAGGCCATCCAGGCGCGGGCATCCTTCATGCTCAGCGGACCCCAGCGGCTTTCCAGTTCGGTTTGCAGCACGGCGCGGTTGGCCGAGTCGGTGTAGGGCACCACCAGCGCGTTCCACCACTCATCGCCCAGGGCAGCCAAAGCACTGGTCATGTCCGGATTGCCAGCGCCGCTGCTCATGCCGGTAATGGTCACGGTCAGTCCCACCGGCGTGGTGTCTTCGGGGTAGTAGTTCAGGCGCACGTCCAGATCATTGCCCACCTCGCCCTTATGGTTGGCAGTCAGGCGCACCTGGTGCGACTGCCCTGCAACCACGCTGGCGGCAACCGGCAGGCGCGGGTTGGCGTTGATGGCGGTAATCAGCTTGGTGGCCAGCTCTGCCGCCGTGTTGCTGGCGGTGACGCCAACCCGCACGCGGATACCGGCAATGTACAAATTGAGGGTGCCGGCACTCAGGCCCTCGGCGACAGCCAGGCTCAACAGGCCGGTGGCGGCAGTGCCTTCCGCATCATCATTCAGGGCAATTGCCCAGGTTTCCATCATGCGGTTGGCGGTCTTGAAGCCCTTGAACATGGCCGCCAGCATGGAGCCCATGCCAAAGGCCTGTTCCGCGTGATCCGGCGACAAAATGCGTTGCAGCACCCCGGCGGCAACCTGGCCGACAGTCTGTCGCTGACCGATCAGCAGCACCTTGTAAGCGATGGACCCCGCGCCGGACAAGGCACGGGTATTGTCGAACTCAATGTAGGCCAGCGGCACGCGCAGCTGGTCGGGAACCCCGGCAAGAACAACGCCCATGTCACTTCTCCTTCTTGGTGGTGGTAGCGGCAGAACCACCGTTCAATTCGATATCGCCATCCCGCAGGCGGCGCTCCCAGAATGCGTTCCAGACAACGGTTTTGCCCGCTTCGGGAAGCAACTCGCCGTCGGGCTGGCGCACGCGGCGGCCAGTAACGGGCTTGATGGTTTTCTGACTCATGGAGCCTCCAGATTGACAGTGGCGACCGCATCCGGGGCGGTCGGGGTTTCCTCACCATCCAGCCAGGCGCGGTGGTCCTCGGCACTGGCGAACGGTTCAACATCGAAATACGCGGTCAGGCCCAGCAGGTCGGGAAGGCTGTCAGCGGGGAACGCCAGCAGCTCATCACTGGCCGGATTGGTGCAGCGGGTTGCCACGCGCACCAGGCCGACATCCAGCCCAGCGCGGTTAAATGCCGCGTCGTCCGGAAAGTCGAATGAGATCCAGCGCCAGCCGTCCAGCCAGCCGCCGGTTATCTGCATCACCACATCCATGGTTTTATGCAAACCAATTTCAATTCCGTCACCCGCGCGACTGGCCGTGGATGACTGAGCATTCTTGGTCACGGCCAAGATACCGAAGTTCAGGTCGTTGGCATCGCCGTCGCTGCTACCACCGATGGGGGCGACATACAGCGCGGGCGCTTCCATCTGGAACCGCGTCACCAGCTCCTTTCCCGCCAGCGTTGGCATCTGGTCAATCACCCGCATTTTCCGGGCGAAGATGTTGCGCAAGCCGGTCAGCAGTTCATCCATGTTGTCCTGGATCATGCGGCCTCCATCAAGCGCGTCAGCTTCTTGTTCATCCAGGTCAGCATCTCGTCGCGGTTCTGGGCAGACAGCCCTAGAAACGCCCGCGCCGGGATCTCAACAGATTTCTTCAACAAGTAATGGACCTCGCCGGTATCTGGGTCCAGCAGCATCCACTGCCCCTTGAGCGACTGCGCCACGGTCAGGTGGCCGGGGAAATGGCGTGGTCCCGGTACCGCACGGGCGGCGTCGGTAATCGGCACCGCCAGAAACTTGGCCCGCACCGGCCGGATCACGCCACCAAACTGGTGAATGGCGGCGTATTCCATGTTGGTGCCCCATTCGGCGTATTCGATGGTGGCGTCACTGGTGATGGAGCCCGCCAGGATGCCGTTGCCGGTCAGGGTTTTTCCGCCCTGGTCAGATGCGCGGCGGCTGGGGTCCCAGCGTTGGCCGTTAGGGTCGATTTCCGTCCGGAAGCGTTCGCGGGTCTGGTTCTCGCCAATTCTGGCCAGCCCCAGCAGCAGCGGACGCGGGTTGCGACCGGCCGCCAGCAGCCGGTTCAGAACCGGCCGCACCTGGTCTTCAAACTGGACGGATACGCCGGTCACATGAACCCCCTGGCATTCTTCCGGCTGAAGGCGCGGTCGCCGCCAGTGACCATTTCAGGGCCACCGGCGGAGAGGGTGTTGGATGCCGCCGTGGACACGCCCAGGGAGAGCGTGCCGTCGGCGATATCGCGCAGGGTCTTGATGGCCGAGGCGTTCCGCTTCTCGATATGCTCGGGGCATGCGTCCTCATAGAGGTTGAAGCGGGCCAGCTCGCATGTCAGCCGTTTCAGGACTTCGGGCGCGCTGGTCAACGGGACCGGATACCGGCTGGAGATATAGCCGTCCACCATCGCCGAGGCGTCATTCAGGGCCTGTTCCAGCACCACCAGTGACGCAGCAATAGCAGCCTGCTGTTGTTCATCCAGTCCCGACAGATCGCCACCTTCCGCAGCGGTCTGGAGCATCTGGCCGGTGACCAGACGCGGTAGCTGGCGGTCAGTACGTTGCGCCAGCTCATCAGCGCCGTAACGACCAACCAGATCCAGAACCGTTGCGTAAGCAGACATGACCAGCTCCCGTTACCGATCAGGCCAGCCACGGCACGACAAGCACCTTGGCGGTGTTGTACAGCGGGTTGTCGGCACCGTTCGCAAGGCGCTGGGTTTGCACGCATTCCAGCGCGGCCTTTTCCAGGGACGGCGGCACCACCAGCAGCGTCGGGCGGATGTTCAGCGGGCGCTCGTTATCGCCCTTCATGGACATCATGGCGGTGCGCGCGGCCTGGTAGTTGTCCGCGTTCAGGGTCTGCTTGCTGCCGTAGGCCAACTGCCACAGGCCGAAGCCGACATTGCAGCGGCAGTCCACGCCGTAACGCAGGCGCTTGGCGCTGAAGACCTGTTCATCCGTGTCCTGGTCCATTTTCACGAACTGATAGTCTTTGCGCTTCTGGAAGATGATCGGCTTGATAGCGCGGGTGTCGTCGATCAGATACCAGGGCGTGCCGGAGCCTCCGCCACTGTTGCTGACGTTGGCGCTGGTGTCGCCAGTCTTGACCTTGTGCGTGGCGCTAAAGAAGTTCTCGCCGTCGTAGCACTTGGTGGTCCAGCCCGCCTTCAGCAAGTTGAAGACCAACTCGTCCGGGTGCTCCTTGGCGTCACGGCCCAGCTGCTCGAACATGGGCTTGTACACGCCATAGGTATCGTCCTCAATGTCGTCCCGGTCCACGCCCACCGTATTCTCGAACGACTTGTTCTTGATGGTGTAGTCGTGCTGTTCCAGGTTCTGGATTTCACGGTCGCCCAGCCATTCGCGGAACTTGGTGGTAGCGCCCAGCCAGGCATAGGCTTCCTGCCGGGTCGTGGACGGCACGGTCATGGCAATGGCCATCCACAGCGGATTGACCGCCGTGAAACCGGCCTGGAAGACGGCCTTGAAGCCGGTATAAAGGTTTTGCAGATTGTCGCGATTAACGATCATGGTGCGGGTGCTCCTTAGAACTTGACCCAAACGCCATCGGCATCGACATCCGCGATGGTGCCGGCGACGGGGCGGGAATTGGTTGCGCTGGTCTTGGCAACCGTCTGGTTGTCCACGACATAGCAGGCGCTGCCGATCTCCTGAACGGTGATGGCATCAGCGGCGGCCGAGTTGAAGAAGCGGCGCAGGCCTTGCTTGCTGACATTGACGCGCACGTCGCCGTCGGAGCCGCCCGTGTTGTCCACCGGGTAGGTGGACATGCCTACCACCACCAGATCGGTGTCGGCTTCGGCATTCACGGCGACACCGGCCAGCAAGGCCACCATGACGCCGGAGGGGATCACTTCATCGGCCTTGACCGGGAAGGTGAAATCATGACCGTCACGATATTTCGTGTTGCGGTCGGTGGTGGCTGCTGCCATGGGATTGCTCCTTACTTGTCAGTCGAAAGGTTGGCGATGAACTCGTCATGGGTCAGGCCCATGTCCTTGCAGATCGCCAGCTGAACGGGTGAAAGGTTGTTGGGGGTAGCGGCCACGGGCGGCTTGCCACCGGTCTGGGTCGTGGTCAGCGCCGCCATCGGTTGCACGGTGCCCAAGTAACTGGTCAGGTGCGCCAGGCTCACCTTGCCCAGGTCACGCGCCCAGGATTCCTGCGCGGGCAATAGACGGCCATCCGACAGCGCGGCAGCAATCACGTTGTCCAGCTCCTTGCCGGAGGCGGCATCCTTCAGCGCGGCCAGCTCGGCCTTGCAGGCAGCCAGCTCGCCCTGGGTAGCGGACAACACCGCCACGGACACAAACTTGGCTGGGTCGGGCGTGGCCACTTGCAGGGTCAGCGCGGCAACCTGCGAGTTGAGCGCGGCAACAGCCTGGCTGTCCGCCAGCAGCGCCGGGATATCAATGGAGGTGGCCGCCGTACCCTTGGCTTGGTTGATCGCGGCAATCAGCTTTTGCAGCTCGGCAATCAGATCTTCAGCCGTGGCCAGCGTCGGCAGGTTGAGCATGTAGCGCAACCGCTCCAGCAGTTCTTTCAAGTTCATCGTGGATTCCCCAATCATCAGAGAGAGTGCGGCTTTCGCCATGGTGTCGGTCAGCCCGTCAAGGGCCGGTTGGTTGGTAAGGGCAACATTGATGACTTCGCCGACCTCGCCGGTCGTTTTGTCATAGGTGAAAACGGGTGACAGATAGCGGTACTCCTCGCCATCAACCATCGCCTTGGCGGCCGGAGTCCACTTCAACAGCGCATACAGGCCGTCATCCTGCCAGCGGTAGTCTTTGCCCCAACCGGCGGCCGGAGCGGGCTTGCCATTGACGGCAGCATTCAGGGTCTGGTGTTCGTAGTCCACGACCAGTTCAGACTTGCGGGTCTTGAGGGCGGCCGCCAGGCGTTGGCCGGTTTCAGGTGTGCAAACCCATGCCTGGCATTCAGCCGGACGGCCGTCACCGGCCTTGAACTCTCCGGCGGGGAGAATCCGGTACCAGGTGCCAGCGGTTGCGTCCTGCTGGGTGCAGGCAACGATGGCGAGGGCGAGTGAAGAAATGGCTGTTTTCATGCGCCGATGATGCGGGCGCGCGCCGGATGGCGACTATTAAACTACTTTAAGATTTGCGGGGCTTTGCGGGCGCTGTTTCTGAATCGGTGCTGCATAGGGGTGTTGCGGTCGTCAAAGTGGCGGGAAAGGCGTTTATAAACGATCAGCGGCACTCTTACGGCTCCACTTTAGCAAAGCGTGGGCTATAATGGCAAAAGGCCAGCGCGACACGGTGATATTCTCCCAGCCGTAGCCTTCCCCTCGGGGATGAGCGCAATGTGGGGTTCCCGGTGAAAACCGGACGGGAGGCCCCACCACTGGCTTACTTCTTTGCCCCTCCCTGATGCGCCTTTTCCCGTTTCAACAATCCCTTCAGTTCCTTGTCACGCGCCAGCGCGTCACTGCTGATACGCCTGTAGCTTTGCAGAAAGACTTCGCCTTTTGAAACGGTGGTCTTGATGACCAGGTAATAGCCATTATCTTCGTTCAGGTAAAAGCCCAGGTGCCGGTCCTTGTAATTGAGCGGCACCCCTTTATCCAGAACCCGCTGAACCTGCCTGTATTCGGCGGCTGCCAGTTCCGGGTGATGATCCTTCTGCTTTGCCACGGTGAACTCGGAAATGGAAACGGTTTTTGCATCCGTTCCCAGCATGGCCATCCGGTCTTCATTCAGCACGCCAACCGGGTAGTAGGCTGTTGACTCAACATGCTTGTCTGATGCCTTGATTGCATCATGCCAGGCAGAAAACTCAGGACTGGCGACAATGTCCTGAACGACCGCCCGCGCCATGCTTTCATCCACCAGGTTCAACTTCTGCACCAGGGCTTCATTCAGCTTGGCGCGCCCCTGACCCATCTTGAAGAAAAAGGCCGGGTTCACGCCCTTTGGCACCTCCAGCTGCTGACCGGTTCGCTTGTTGAGGAACGGCTGGGTGGGAATCTTCGGCGACGGCGATACCTTCAACCCCCGCGCCTCCAGCATGTCGCCATCCAGCTGGATCACCCGGCACTTGCAGTTGTATTCCCTGGGTGGTGCGTGATAGGTCCAGAACGGGTCATCAACCGGCAGCACCATGCCGTCAAACGGTCGGTGCGACTCACGCGGCTGGATGCTGTTCAGGCCGTCATATTGCAGGTAGGGGAAATCCTCTTTCACTTCCTGGATGCGGTCCCACTGGCCTTCCGCATGCGCCCGGCGGATGTTGGTGGTGTAGATGGTGCGCAGGCGGCGCGGGCTGCCCAGCTGCACATCCTTGACCTCATTGGTCAGGGGATCGGTCATCTTCTTCCGGCCCCACCAGCCCGTGGCCTGTAGCGTCGGAATCAGGGTTTCCTGAAACGTGGCCAGCGACTCACCGGCGGTGATGGCGGCCAGCACGGCGTCCCTGGTATCCGCCAGCAGATCCAGCTGCATCATCTTCGCCACGGTGAAGGCGGCCTGATGTTCCTGGGCAGCGATGTCCAGGTAGCTGAAGCTGAACTTGAAGCCCTTCGCCTTGAAGTAGTCGATGGCCTCTTTGGCAGGCAGCGGCTTCAGGGAAAGAATCACGCCATCACCACATAGGCCATCGCCTGGAAGAACCAAAGTTCAGGCCCGGACTCACCGGAGATGACACAACAAGACAGCCCGCCCTGGGGAACCCAATCACCCTCGATCAATTCGTTGACCTCAATGACCAGCGCTTCAGTCGTGCGGGCTTTGATTACGTTGTAGATCATGTCGATCACCATTATTTGCCGGTCACGCGGCCATAGATGCGGGCTGTCATGGCTCCGTTTGCCAGAGCCTCCTGCAACTTGCTCAGATCCATATCGGCCAGTTGCGGCAGGCGCTCCAGCAGTTCTTCCAGACTGGTGCAATCCGCGCAAAGGCCTTGCAAGGCGGACAAAACCGGGTCCATCACCGGCTGCCAGTCGTCCAGCATGGTGTCCGTCAGGTCATCCAGTTCGTCAGCCGGGGTAGTCGATGCCGTCGCCGCCTTCAGTGCCGCCATGCGGTAACGGGTAGCGGCCGGAACCGGTGATGCCGGAGCCGGGCTATCAGCCGTGATCGCCAGCACTTCCTCATCCTTCTGGGCTTGCGGTATCACCAGCTTTTCATGCGCCCATGACAACGGGATCTGCATGCCCATCTTCACCAGCTCGGGCAGCGACTCGGCATACAGCTTCAGGTCTTCCGGCTGGCGCACATCGAACACCAGACGCGGCAGGCGCAACGGGTTGACCGGTCGCGGCCAGTTCAGTGCCAGGATGGGATACAGCAACTGGCGGCTCAGCGTGCCTTGCAGCTGCTTGGCATCGCTTTCCTTCAGGTCGTGACGCACCTCGTTGTGGACATTGCCCAGGGCATTGGTGCTGCTCTTGCCGTCGGCCTGGCTGGTCAGCGTGCCGCCCAAGATCGCCTTGGATTGCGACTTCTCGCACCATTCCATCATGGCCACGAACGGATCATGGCTGCCCTTGGCGGCTTCCTTGAAGTCGATTTCCATGCCCTTGGGGATGATGCCTGCCGCGTCATGCCCGATGGCAATTACCGCTTGCAGCAGCTTCGCCTTTTCCTTGGCATCGGCCCCGGCCGGATACGTGCCTAGGCGCAGCGGCAGGCCGTAGATTTCAAGGAACTCGGCCAGGTCGCGCACGCTGAAGTTCTTGAACAGGAACGGCCAGGCCAGAACCCGGAAGAGCGCGCTGCGCGCCAAATAGCCCGACTTGGCTCGGTGCGTGTGGACTATCCAGCCGAAGGGATTCAGCGCTGCGCCTTCGGCTGTGTTGTCGCGCAGGCGGATGTCGGGCGAGGTCTGGGTCAGGTGGAACCATGATTGCGGCCGGAAGTTGAAGGCGGACGGCAGCCACACCTTTTCCACCCGGCGCCAGGGCATTTCAATGGCGGCAAAGCCTTTGCCGATGCCATCGGTCATGTCGAAGATCAGGTCTTCAAAGTCGCCTAGATCCTGAAGCGTTTCAGACAGGAAGTCGGCCTGCGCCTGTTCATCCGGGGTCGGGTTGCGCGGCGGCTGGATCTGCCAGGGCAAGGTCATCACCGCCCGGCGGCGCTTGCTCATCTCGCTGAAGATATGCGGGTCCTTCTCTTCCATGTCCTCGAACAGCTCGAACTGGTCGATCAGGTTGCCTTGCTCGGCATCCAGCAGGATGCGGGCCAGACGCGCCGGAGTAAGGCCGCGACTGGGGTGCCCGGCATAGTGAGAATGCAGCGAACCGAGTTTGGCGGTCTGCTCTTCCTGGAGGTTGTCGGCAACAATCGGGTCGCCGTTGATATCGACAATGGTGCCCATCAG